>NZ_CP139300.1:1200000-1500000 GCF_034093315.1 Prochlorococcus sp. MIT 1314
TCGAAAGAAAAATGTTTTTTTACATTATGGAATAATCAAAAAAGGAATATTAACTATTGGACAAAAAGTTAAGACTAATGTTAAATCCTCTAATAGAGCTAAGGCTGCCGCAAATCATACAGCTACCCATTTATTGCAATCTGCTCTCAAATCAATTGTTGATGAAAGTGTTGGACAAAAAGGTTCATTGGTAGCTTTTAATAAATTAAGATTTGACTTTAATTCTTCTAAGCCTATTTCTAAAGATCAAATTTCTAAGATTGAGAGTCTAGTTAACTCTTGGATTATGGAAAATCATATCCTAGAAATAAAAAATATGGCTAAGAGTGAGGCTCTTGAAAAGGGTGCAGTGGCCATGTTTGGAGAAAAATATGATGAAGAAGTCCGCGTTGTTAATGTGCCAGGAGTATCAATGGAACTTTGTGGTGGCACACATGTTAAAACTACATCTGAATTAGGTTCTTTCAAAATAATAAGTGAGGAAGGAATCTCAGCCGGAGTAAGAAGAATCGAAGCATTATCTGGCCAATCAGCATTCGACTATTTCAGTGATAGAAATACTTTAGTAAATCAACTAAGTGATTTGTTAAAAGCAAATCCTAATCAACTTTTTGAAAGGGTTAATAATTTGCAAGAAGAACTTTTTAATAAGAATAAAGAGATACAAAAAATGAAAGATGAAATTGCATATTTTAAATACTCTTCATTGGAATCATCCGCAGAAATAGTAAATTCTTTTTCGATTTTAGTAAATCAGATTGATGGCTTAGATGGAAATTCTTTGCAATCTGCAGCACTTAATTTAACTTCTCATTTAGGCAAGAAAGCATTAGTGATTCTTGGGGGAATACCAAATCCAGAAAACAGAAAGTTATTATTTGTAGTTTCTTTAGGTGATGATGCGGTAAAAATAGGATTGCATGCAGGAAAATTAATTAATGAGATTGCAAGAATTTGTTCCGGAGGTGGAGGAGGGAAGGCTAACTTTGCTCAAGCAGGGGCTAAAGATATTGACAAGTTAAGTTTTGCTTTAGATTATGCTAAAAATCATTTGCAAAAAACTTTGGAAAGTTATTCTGATAAATAACTACTTTTTCTAAGACTCATTTCGATTTGATCAATTAATTTTCTTGCCTCTTCAATAGTTAATTTTTTTTGATCAATTGCTGATTCAGTATTAATCCTTATAGATTCAACCAAAGAAGCTGAACTGTAATCCAATAACTGTAAAATTTCAGATTTACTTTCCTCTTTAATAATATTTTTGACCTTATATGAATTATCTTGATTTATATCTATATGAACAACGTTTGTATTGCCAAATAAATTGTGCAAGTTTCCCAATGCTTCTTGATAGGCTCCAGTCATAAAAATTCCAATTAGATAATCTTTATCTTCTTCTGGCTTATGTAAATTAAGTAATGATTTAATTTTTCCATCATCAATAAAATTATTTAGTTTACCATCTGAATCACAAGTTAAATCTGCAAAGTTGCCTTTGCAGAAAGGCTCTTCTAAGTGCCTATGTATTGGTACTATTGGAAAAATTTGATTGATTGCCCAGCTATCGGGAATAGATTTAAAGATTGATATATTTGCATAATAAGTTGACGCAAGAGTTTCTGTAATTTCAGATAAATCAGGGTGGTTGATGTCATCATTATTCAGGTTATTAGAAATTTCTTTTGCGCAAGCCCAGGTAAGTTCTTCGGCATAAGCTCGTTCTGCTAAACTTAAAAATCCTAATCTAAAGGCAACTAAGCAATCTTCTTTAAACTTTTTTGCATCATTCCATAGTTCAATTATTTGAGATAAATTTATTTTTTTATTTTTAAGTTTTTTTAATTCGTAGAAAGTTTCAAGTAAATTAGAAATGATTAATTGTTGATCTTTTTTATCAAAAATTTGTAGTTTGGAACTAACATGGCTTGTTCCTAAGACATTAAAAATTAAAACTGAACAGTGACTAATTATTGCTCTTCCACTTTCTGAGATTATGGTTGGATGCTTGATATTATTTAATTCACATGAATCTTTAATGGTTGCAATTACATCGTTAGCATAATTTTGAAGAGAATAATTAGTAGAGGTGTTGGAGGAGGTTTTAGTTCCATCAAAATCTATCCCTAATCCTCCCCCTACGTCGATATATTGCATTGGGGCACCTAGTTTACATAGTTCAACATATATTTGACTCGCTTCTTGTAATGCGTCTTTAATTACAGCAATATCACTTATTTGACTTCCTATATGAAAATGGAGCAATTTCATTTCGTTTATAAGATTTGCTTCTTTAAGTTCTTTTATTGTCGACATAATTTCTGGGATTGATAATCCAAATTTGGAATTATCTCCAATAGATTTGCCCCACCTACCACTACTTTTACTTGATAACTTTGCTCTAATTCCTATCAATGGAGTTGCGTTAAGTTCTTGAACTGCTTCAATAATTCTTTTTACCTCATCTGGTTGTTCAATAACTATTATTGGATTTTTGCCGAGTTTTCTGGACAAAGTAGCAATCTCAATATATTTTTTATCTTTATATCCGTTGCATATTAATAATGAATTTTGGTTTTCAAGAAGCGCAAGGCCAATTAATAGCTCTGATTTACTTCCTACTTCTAACCCAAAATTCCATTGACTACCAAACTCTATTATCTTTTCCAATATATTTTTTTGTTGATTACATTTGACAGGAAAAACGCCTTGATAGATATTTTCATATTTGTAGGTTTTTATTGCTTTTGAAAAAGCATCATGTAGTGCATTTATTCGATCTTTTAAGATATCGTTAAATCTTATGATTAATGGAGGATTGATTTCTCTACTTTTAAGTTCTTTGACAAGCTTGAAAAGATCAATCTTATTTTCAGATTTTATATCTTTAGTTACTGCTATATTTCCTTTGGAATTTATAGAAAAATATTTATCCCCCCATTTGTCTATTTTGTAAGTCGAAATACTATCTTCAATAGTCCAAATATTTTTTAATTTTTTCGGCTCAAAATTGGTCACTTTATGTCTTATTGATTAATAAATGTTTTTGAAAATAACTCAAAACAATATCTTTTATTTTAATGATTACTTGCCAAGTTACCACCCAAAAGTTGAATATACATAGAGTGATTATTAATTAAATGACCAGAGAGAGAACCTTTATTGCAATTAAACCAGATGGAGTTCAAAGAGGATATGTTGCTGAGATTATTGGCAGATTTGAAAAAAAAGGATTTAAATTGGTTGGATTAAAGCAATTAATCCCCTCAAAAGATCTTGCTCAAAATCATTATGGTGTACATAGAGAAAGACCCTTTTTTGGCGATTTAGTAGACTTTATTTCAAGTGGTCCTGTTGTAGCAATGGTGTGGGAAGGCGAAGGAGTTATTTTGAGTGCTAGAAAACTAATAGGTGCAACAAAACCTCTTGAAGCTGAGCCTGGAACAATTAGAGGTGATTTAGCTATTGATATTGGGAGGAATATTATTCATGGTTCTGATGGAGAAGATACTGCTAAATTTGAAATTGATCTATGGTTTAACGATGATGAATTATGTGAGTGGGAAACTTCTGATTCGAAATGGCGTTCTGAAAATTAAAATTTAAATCTCAAATCTATCTAAACTAAATTTTTCTAAAAAGCTTTTTTCTATTTCTTTGAGACTTTTATTTTGAACTATTTTCAAAAGAAGATCACTTGTTATTGCAGAAAATAAAACTCCATTTCTGTAATGTCCTGTAGCTATAAAAAGGTTTTCAATTTTAGATTTTCCAATGATTGGTTTAAGGTCTGGTGTACAAGGTCTAAATCCCCACCAATGTTCCATTTGTGGCCAATTAATAGCTTCTGGTAATAAGGAGCAAATACCTTCTTGCAGTTCTTTTATCCCATTAGGAGTATTACCCTGATTAAATTTTGAATCTTTTTCAACTGTCGCTCCAACTATAATAAGTCCATCATCACGAGGAACTAGATAAGTTTTTGGACCAAAAATAACTCTTTTCAAGAAATTTGTTGGACCTTGTATTGATAGCATTTGTCCCTTTATAGGAAAGACTGGAATCTCATTAAAAATTTTTTTACTCCAAGCACCACTGCATATAATTGCTTTTTCGCAAGTAATTTTTTTTAGTTCCCCAGTGGCACATAAAACTGTTGCACCAGTAAGTTTGTTTTTTTCTAATATCAAATCCTCTACTTCTGATCCTTCTTGAAATTCAACTCCATGCAAGGAGCATGCTCTCTCAAGAGCACGCATCAGTCTTCTTCGGTTATCTATTTGACCATCTTGTTCAAAAAGTAAACCATGCTTCCAAATGGAATTCATTCCATTAATTTCTGTTTGAAGATCTTTGTGATTTAAATATTTACCATATTTATAAGTGGGAAACTCTTCAAGATCTTCTTTATTTTTAAAAGGAACTACTATTCCACATTTTTTTAAACCGCATTTAATATTACTATCTTGCTCAATACTTTTTATCCACTTTGGAATTAGACTTTGACTTTCTTGGCCAAATTTTAGTAATTCATTTTCGAGTCCTTCGGCATGAGTAGCTAACATTCCTGCAGCAACAAATCCAGCTGATTCATTTCTGTTTTTGCTTAAAACTAAAACTTTGAAGTTATTTCTAGAAAATGCATAAGCAATAGATAAACCTACAAGTCCACCGCCAATAATTAATATTGATTTTTTTGTTTCTTGTGTCATTTAAGAATTAATATTTTTATTTGTGTTTTGGTCCTCTTTTCCTTTATATCCAATAAAATTAATAAAGAGACTTTTGATAATGAACAATTTGGAATCTTGGGAAGCTGTGATTGGTTTGGAAACTCATGTACAGCTTAATACGAAAAGTAAAATATTCACATCTGCTTCAACAGCTTTTGGTGATGCACCAAATACGCATATAGATCCTGTAGTTTGTGGTTTACCAGGAACTCTCCCAGTTTTGAATGAGACTGTTCTTGAGTATGCTGTTAAAACTTCTCTAGCATTAAATTTAAATGTTGCAGAACATTGTAAATTTGATAGAAAACAATATTTTTATCCTGATCTGCCTAAAAATTATCAAATTTCACAATTTGATGAGCCACTAGCTGAAAATGGCTGGTTAGATGTTGAAATAATTGAAAAGAACAAAGAACCCTATATCAAAAAAATTGGTATAGAAAGGTTACATATGGAAGAAGATGCAGGAAAACTAGTCCATTCAGGTAGTGACAGATTAGCTGGTTCTAAGTATTCTTTAGTTGATTACAATCGTGCCGGAATAGCACTGTGTGAGATTGTAAGTAAACCAGATATTAGATCAGGTAAAGAGGCATCTGAATATGCTTCAGAGATTAGAAGAACAGTTAGATATCTAGGCGTATCAGACGGAAATATGCAAGAGGGTTCATTACGATGTGATGTCAATATTTCAGTGAGAAAAGGACCTAATGCTCCTTTTGGTACCAAAGTGGAAATAAAAAATATGAATTCATTTTCTGCAATTCAAAAGGCTTGTGATTATGAAATAGCAAGACAAATAGAAGTTTATGAAAATGGAGGCAAAATTTTCCAAGAAACAAGGTTATGGGATGAAGCTAAGCAACTAACAAAAAGTATGAGAATGAAAGAAGGCAGTAGTGACTATAGATATTTTCCTGATCCTGACTTAGGCCCAATTGAAATAACAAAAGCCCAAAAAGAAATATGGTTAAAAGAACTTCCAGAATTACCTTCAAAAAAAAGAAATAAATATGTTAATGAATTTGGATTATCTGCATATGATGCAAGGGTAATTTCTGACGAAATTAATATGGCTAACTTTTTTGAAGAAACAGTAGCTAATGGTGCTGATGCCAAGCTAGCTTCAAATTGGGTAACAAGTGATATTGTGGGTTATTTAAAAGCAAATAAACTGAGTTTTAGTGACTTAAAACTTAGTCCTGAAAATCTTGCTGAAATGATTAGCATGATCTCAAATAAAACTATAAGTGGAAAAATTGCAAAGAAAATTTTACCTGAACTAATTCAAAAAACTATTTCTCCGAAAAAATTTGTTGAAGAAAAAGGTTTGGGCATGATATCTGATTCTTCAAGTATTTTACCAATAATCGATGAACTTATAACTGAACATCCAGATGAGGTTCAAGCATTTAGAAATGGTAAAACTAAATTACTTGGTTTTTTTGTTGGTCAACTAATGAAAAGAACAAAAGGTAAAGCTGACCCTAAACTTGCAAATAAACTTCTTGCAGAAAAATTGAATAGCTAAAGCTTCAAAGAAGCTCTCTTATTATCTTGATCCATTTATTTTGATCATCTGAATTATCTAAAATAATGTCTGAAAATTTTCTTTTTTCTTCAAAACTTAATTGAAGATTTATGGAGTCATATGCTTCTTTTTCGCTAATTTTATCTCGTGTCATAAGTCTTTTTTTTTGTGTTTCTCTAGGACATTTAACTAACCATATTTCAGTGCAAATATCTTCAAATTTTGCTTCAAATAATAATGGAATAACCAATACTAAAGTTTGAGTATTTTTGTAACGACTGCATTCTTCTATCATTTTTTCTTTAATTAATGGGTGAAGTAATTTTTCTATCCATTCTTTACTTTCTGAATGTTTAAAAATAATGTTCCTTAAAAGTTTTCTGTTTATTGCTCTTTCTGGATTGTTCTTATTATCAATAATTTTATTTCCAAAATAATCTAAAATTTTCTTATATCCATATGTGTTTGGTTTAATTAATTCTCTTGATAAATTATCTGCATCTAAAATTGGAATTTTATTATGTTTTTTAATGTAATTAGTTATGGTTGTCTTCCCACTGGCAATGCCTCCTGTTAAACCAATTCTTCTTTGGTTGTTTTTTGATTTTTGAAGAATATCCATAATATTTAATAATAATCTAATTACCTGTTTCTTTAGTATTGAAGAGTAGTTAATATGAATTAAAATACCAAAAAGTTTGAGCCAGTTAGATTCCAATTGGTCTTTTGTTGATGACAGTAAGGAAATACCCAAGGGGTTTCTTTTTGCTGGGATATCAGCTGGATTAAAAGCTTCTAATAAAAAAGATTTAGCACTAATACTCGCTCCAGAAGGCAGTATTTTTAGTGGGATGTTTACCCAATCAATAGTTCGCGCTTCATGTGTGGATATTTGTGAAGAAAGAATTAAACGAGCCTCGGGATTTGTACGAGCAATTTTAATTAATTCTGGGCAAGCAAATGCATGCACGGGAAGTATTGGATTTCAACATTGTCAAATTGCTACATCAAAGATTGCAGAATTGTTAGGTATAAGAGAAGAAGAGGTTTTAATGTGCTCAACTGGTGTAATTGGTGTTCCTATACAAATAAATGACTTATTAGAAAATTTACCAAATTTAGTGAGTGATTTAAAAGTTAATAGTTTTCAAAATGCAGCCGAAGCAATTTTAACTACTGATTTGACGTTGAAAAAAGTTGTAATAGAGACGATTATTCAAGGTAGAAAGATAAAAATAGCAGGATTCGCAAAAGGATCAGGAATGATTTATCCCAATATGGCTACAATGCTTGCTTTCCTCACTTGTGATGCGGGCATTGAAAAAAAAGAATGGGATAAAATGATTTCTATTGCTGTTAAAAAATCTTTTAATGCAATTTCAGTTGATGGAGAGACAAGTACAAATGATTCTTTCATTGCAATAAATGCGGGGAAAAAAATTAATACAAGATATTTGGCAGTTATTCAAAAAGGAATTGATATCGTATGTCAAAACTTGGCAAAAAACATTGCGAGAGATGGAGAAGGAGCAAATTGTCTATTAGAAGTTTTAGTTCAAGGAGCAAAAAATTCTGATGATGCAATTATGGTTGCTAAATCTATATGTAATTCTGCACTTGTAAAAACTGCCATACATGGCTGTGATCCTAATTGGGGAAGAATTATTTCTGCTGCAGGTAATTCTGGGGTTAAATTCAATTTCAATGAAGTAGACCTGTATATAGGTAACTATCAGATTTTGGAAAAGGGTAAGTTAAATCAATATGATTCGAAGCAATTAACAGAATATATCAAATCTAAAATGAAAGGTAGATATTTAGTAGATGATATTGTGCGAATTATAATAAATTTAAATTCTGGCGAATCGAAAGGTACTGGTTGGGGATGCGATTTTTCTAAAAAGTATGTTGAAATAAATAGCGAATATACAACATGATTATTTATTTCTCATGATTAGTTGATACAACTACTTTTTGAGTACTATTTCTTTATATTATTTTTTGGGTGCGACTGAAGTGCGATCTAAAAGTGCGATCTAAATTTTACTTATTTTATAAATTTATAAGATTTTCTAAAGTAAAAAATATATTTAAGATTGATTTATATTCCCCCAATATTCTTTTGTTTTTATTGATCTATTTGGATCGAAAATAAAATTTTCGAACAGAATTATGAAATTCTTTTTCTGTAATTCAGAAAGTAAAATATAAGTATTTTTTATAAAATTTCTGATATCTATAAATTGAAAGTTTATACCTTCATAATTTAAAAAGTTGTGCTTTAAGTTTAAATCATTAATATCTTCTGGAATTCTGCAAATGAATGTAATCTCTTTCGTATAAACTTTATTTCCCAATAAAGAATTTGCACAATCTTCTAATCTTTTTTCATCAATATTCTTTACAGTTATCTCATATAAATTTTCATAACTATCGTAACTATTGATCTCCCAAATATCAGAGGGTTTTTTGCTAGTTGTATTTGTCCCAAAGACACTTTCATCAACCCCTTTTACTTCTTTATAAGAGGTATCATTTTCTCTTAAGAGCATAATTAACAAACCAACTATATACTGCGGTACTTCTCCTCCCTCAGGACAGTTTGTTGCGAATGATGATAATCGTTCTGCGAACTCTAATGAGAAATTATTAGTTGTTGGTATGAATTTTTTATTTTTACTATCTACTAAATCTCTGTAAGTGAGTAATTCAATAAAAAATAATCTTATGAGATCCTCTCTTTTTGAGGTTTTATGCCAGTTTTCCTCTAATATTCTTAAGAATTTTGCAGCCGCAATAGCAGCTGATTCAGGTCTTCTTCCTTTAGCCCACTCTAAGTCAAGCTTCCTAATATTTTTTGCTACATTTAATGGATCTGATTTACCACAAGGAATTTTATTGCTTTTGAGAATTTGGTAAATCCCTTTCTCATATATTGATCTTGGATTACATTGATAAAAATCATTAGTTGGATTTAAATTAAAATCGATTTTTTTTCCAATTATTGCTGTCAGGACAACACCTCTAAATCCCTTATTCTTAATTGGGATAAGATCTTTTAAAAGCAATATCTCTTCTCTATATATTTTAAGTTTCTCTGGAGAAAAATAGTTTTTTTTTGAATTTTCAATATAGGTTTGAACTATTTCGGCTGCTTTCTTATTTCTTTCAATTGTTGAATTCATCATTATCAATTATCAAAAATTTAGCAATTTGTTTAAAATGTGCAAAAGCATTTATAAACCTTATTGATTAATTTCTAGCCTGAAATTAAAAAAATTGCATTACAAAAATCTATATGGATAAACCATCTGCTATATCTTTATTCTCAGGAGCTGGAGGACTTGATTGGGGATTTGAAAAAGCAGGTTTTGATATTTTATTTGCTAATGATGTAGATAAAAATGCTTGCTCAACTTATAATTTTAATTTTTTAAATAATTCTCTTTGTGCTCCTATTGAAGAATGCAAAAGTGAATTAATATCTCTCAGAGGCGTTGATTGCTTGTTTGGAGGACCTCCTTGTCAAGGATTCTCAGTGGCAGGAAAGATGGATTTAAATGATCCAAGAAGTCAATTGGTACATCATTTTGTAAAAGTTTTAGGAATTATTGATCCTCGGTCATTCGTGATGGAAAATGTACCATCACTTGCCACTCTTAAGAAATTTTCTGAATTTAGAATACAACTTTTTAATGAAACAAAAAACTTAGGTTATAAAACTGAGTTAGTGATTCTTAATTCTTCTGAATTTGGAGTGCCTCAATCAAGAAAAAGGATGTTTCTTTTTGGAATTAAGGATGATATTAATTTAGATATTTCTGTTAGAAAAAATAGATATATTAAGTCTCCCATTAATACATATGAAGCAATTAAGCATTTAGGTTGCCAAGGTACAGAGTTAAATCCTCAGACTTGTAATGCTGAAGTGACTTTAGCTGCTAATCCAATTTTGAGAAAAAGTCCATATGCAGGCATGTTATTTAATGGTCTTGGAAGACCAATCTCCCCAAATGTTCCTGCCCCAACTTTGCCAGCATCTATGGGAGGTAATAAAACCCCTATTATCGATGAAGAGCAATACTATAAAAGTGGATTAAGTTGGGTTGAAAATTATCATAAGCATTTGCGCAGTGGAGGAAATCCATATTTAATGCATGATGCTCCAAAATCTTTAAGAAGGTTGACTCTGAAAGAGGCTGCAATTTTGCACTCTTATCCAGAAGATTTTAAATTTCAAGGCCCAAAATCATCAATTTATAAACAAATAGGAAACTCTGTTCCTCCTGGTTTATCTTTTGTAGTTGCACAAATTGCATTAGAACTTCTTAATAATCAAAAAGTTCATTATGTAGATGACCATCAATTGGCTTTAGTTGCTTAAAAATATAATTCATAAATTTTGAGAATTAATCAATTAATAAGGTCAAAATTGAATTTATAAAATGACTATCTTTTTATCAAAAGCATACGATTATTTTGTTTTTTGAGGACTATTTGTTCATATTTAATTTAAAGAACTATAAAGATATTCTCTTTTCATTACTTTATATTTATCTAGTGCTTCAAAGATGGGTGAAAATAATTTCACCACTCTTTAATTTAAAACATAAGTATTTTTCAGAAACTTTATAAAAATAATTAATATTTTTTCTCTAAATATTTGATGATTATTCAACAATTAGTGTGATGTGATGACTTTGTGACTGAAGTACTGATGTACAACAAAATATTATTTAAGTCACTAACATTTCAAAGTTCAGATCCTAAAAGTGCGATCCAAATGTGATAAGTGTGATCCAAGTGTGATTTGTAAAGATAATATTAGAGCCAGTTATATCAATAGATTAGAGATAGGTGCATAATCAAAACACAAATAGTGTGCATCAATAGTGAGTATACAACTTAGTTAAGATCGATTGCAGGGTAAGCGATCTCAGCGTTTCTAAAAATTCATAAACCGGTAATAAGCCAGTAAAATAATTATTGAAGTTTGTAAACTGCTAAATCTTTTGATTTAAGATCGCCAAGTGCGACTTTTTCTAATCTTTCTAGCCTCGCTAAGAGTTGTTTATTTTTTTCCTCTAGAGATCCAATTTTGGATTCGAGGTTTTCTTTTTCTGTTTTACTAATTTTTTGAGATTTATTTAGTTCTCCTAATTTAAATACAAATCCTGCCTTAACAACTCCACTATCTAAAGTTCCTTCACCATATGATTTAGATCCACCAAAAACATATGAACCACCAGCATTTATATCGACGCGTTCATTTACTTTAGAGGCACAACCAAAACCAACTGCATATCTACTACTGTAAGAACTTGTTCCAACACCGCAACTTAATTTAGATTCTTTAGATGTCTGAGGTAAAGCAGATAATGCGGCTGTAAGTGCTGTTGATCCTGCGACTCCTTCTCCAAGATTTTTTATATTTGCTTTATTAGTAGAAATATTATTTTTGTTGGTTGTAACTTGAGCGTTATTACCTGTCTGTACTTCTACTCCATCAATTAATAGTTTACTACCATCGATATTAATTGGAATTTTATTACCATCAGCGTCTTTTGCATAAAGAGGTTGAACTTTTGTCCCGTCAGAAAGTGTTTCTTCTTCTGATTTTGTAATTAGAGAATTTTTACCAATATGAATTTCTCCATTATCTTTTTTTGTAATTAAGGGATTACCATCAACATTCAAACCCTCTGCAGTTATATCAATGTCATTCCCATCAGAACCAATTTGAATAGAACCATCAGTATTTTTAGTAATAACAGCACCACCATCAATATTTAAACCATCAGCTACTACATCGATATCATTTGTATCAGCACCAAGTTGTACTGAACCATCTGATTGTTGTGATACTATTTTCGACCCCCCCAGTTCAATTGATTTTGTCCCATCTGATTTACCTAGAACTGTAGGAATTTCGAATATTTTTTGATAATTAGAGGTTGGATTGGTTGGAGCGTCATAGTTACTTGTAGAAATAGTATTATTTTTGATGTCGTAGATATATTGTTTATTTTGACCATCTGCTTTTAAATGGATTTTCCCTTCAATAGAGTCTAAAGTAATATTTTCAGAATCAACTTGATACATTTTCCATTGATCTGAAGTCCCAATATCAGAATCTTGAAGTTGTTGATGTCGTAATTTTCTATTTTCTGCACCGGTTACTGAATTGTATTCATATATTTCAATAAAATATGAGTCGTATCCAGGATCACCTCCTTGTGATGGGTCAGTTGGATCAACATAGGTATTTTCTCTCACAGTTATTGTCTCATTGATTTTTATTGCCCAAGAATCATATTCTTCTGCTTTTGAGGGATTAGAACCAATAATTAGAGAAATTCCAATTACAAACAATGTCAGTAACTTTTTCATGATGCCAATCTATTTATTACTACTTTCCTAGATTTATAGTGATTCGCTACCTTCGTTAGATTATGTTTTCATTTATAAATAAATAAATACCCTATTTTTCATTTGAATAAACCACTAATAAACCATTACCCTAGTTATATCAATTGTTTTGAAGATTATATATAAGTTGCTTACGGTCTGCTTACATTAAATTAGGACTTATTATTACTAATTTAATTTAGTCGTACTAGGTTAAACATATCCGTTAACTATGGTTGGATATTCTTTGTTTTTGAACATTTTTCTATAATCATCATGCAATCTTTCAGTTGCTAATTTTCTTTTTTTCATGGCATCTCTAATTAAATCAATGTCATTGAATTTTCGATTGAGAATGGTAAATGGAGTAGTTAGTTTCATAAAACCTCCTTTTTTAATAAATACTAAAAATAAAAACTCAGTCGCAGTAAATTAAACAATTTTGATTCGTTGGATGTTCTCTACATTCTTTCTCCCAAAAGCGTTGAAACTCAGGATCGCATTTCTCAAGTTCTTTTGGGGTTTCGTTTAGATTGAATCCTGCATAATTAAACGCAGTTAAGTATCTTGGAAGAATGTTAAATTGATTGAATAGTTTCATAAGACCTCCTAGATCTATATCTATATTGTCCTCCTATTGACTTGAAATTGATAGAGTATTTTTACCCGAGTAGAAGTGCTTTGTGGTTGTCACGACTATCTTTTCCCATTCACATGGATTAGAAATAATTGAGAAGTCAAAAGCACTTCATCGATTTTGTGGACAGCGAGGTGCATACGACTCGAAGAGGGCAAACAAATGCCCTCTTATTTTTTTTGTTTAATTTGCTGTTTCAGAAAGCATATTCTGTTGCTTATAGTTTGCTTACGGTTGCAAATTAGAAATTTAGTAATAACTTAATTTTTAATTATCATTTACATCTTGCTTACAATTGTATTGACTTAACAAAAGTCAGTTATTGCAATCAATTATTAGTGATTATCTTTGTATAGAAATGAATAGCGAATACACTACTTAATTTTAATTAAATCTATTGGCACATATTCATTTATATAAAGGAACAATATTGTTAAGGTTCCGATTACAGAACCTATAAACCCTCCAATAAAATTAACTAATAGCCCAGATTTCTTAAATGCTGGATCTTCGATTGTTTTGTTCTCAAAATCAGGCGCATCTACTACTTTTAAGCGCTGATTGCTTGTTGGTTGTTTAAGTTGTTGGTGTCGGATGAGGGCTTCGAAATCAGGCATGGAATTTGTGAGGCTATTGAACGATAAGCAGACCAGCCCGTCATTCGACGAGGATCTGATCTGCCTAAATCGTCAACCGCCTCAAATACAGCATTACCAGAAGTTTCCGCTTTATCGAAGGCTGAAAGCAATGGTATAAATGTATCAAAAACATATAAACCAAAATTCTCTAGAGCTGCTTTAGCTTGTTTCGCTGCTTTTTGCTGTCTACAATCAACTTTTACTAGCAAAACTGCGTGGTTAACTTTTAAATTGTTTAATAAATTAGCTAGTTCAACAGTTAATTCTACCGATCTAGCTTTTGCGGTGGTTGGTAAGATAACTAAATCTGATCCATATGCCAAATGTTTAAGTTCTTCTTGATCACTGCTAGCTTGTCCATCTGTGATGACAATTTCTGATGATCTTGATGCTTTAGCAGCTGCACTGACTGGGAAAACTGGAAATGGAAGATTTCCTCTAGATGAATATGCTAATGCTGATCTATTTTTGTCAGCATCTACTACGCAAACTTTTTTACCTTGAGAATGCCAAACACTTGCAATGTGAATACTTGTGCAGGTCTTAGCCACTCCTCCTTTTTGTCCGCAAACAGTGATAAACAATTTTTTAGTTTTATTTCTTTTACTTTGGAGAATAATTTCTTAATGTCAAGAGATATTGATTTTTAATGCTTAAAAACTTATTTTTTTTGAAATATTTTATAGAGGTCAATTTTTTCCGATAACATATTTAAAGCGCTTTATTTATATAGGTTAGTGAAGAAAAGAATTGGACTCGGTACCTGGTCTTGGGGAAATAAGCTTTTTTGGAATTACAAATCTGCAAATGACGATGATTTACGTGAGACATATAAAGAGGCATTGAAAAGAGGTTTTGATTTGATTGATACTGCAGATTCTTATGGTACTGGAAATCTTGAAGGTAGAAGTGAATCTTTGATAGGCAAATTTTTATTAGATACTCCTTCTGCTAAAAAAAAAAGAATTCAAATAGCTACTAAACTTGCACCTTATCCTTGGAGAATTGGTAATAAAGGTTTTAATAAGCCATTCTTAAAAAGTTTAGAAAGGCTTAATAATAAATTAGATATTGTGCAATTGCATTGGTCAACTGCTAAATACAATCCTTTGCAGGAATTAGGGCTGTTGGATAATCTTTGTGATTTAAAAGATCAAGGATTTGATTTTCAAATCGGCTTATCAAATATAGGTCCTAAAAGGTTGCTGAAATTAATTCATTACTTATCAATCCGAGATCAGAGTTTTAAAAGCGTTCAGATTCAGTTTTCTTTACTTGCCCCAAATTTACAAAAACAAAATCAGGTAAAAAAAATTTGCCAAGAAAATAATATTGATTTCTTGGCTTATAGTCCTTTATCTTTTGGAATACTTTGTATTGATCCAGATAAAGACGAAAAAAGAGAAACCAGTTTTATTCGAAATGTCTTATTTGAAAACTATAAAAAACCTACATATGAACTAAGGAAATGTCTAAAAAGTATTGCTAAACAAAGATCAGTTTCCCAAGCTCAAGTAGCAATTAATTGGTGTTGTTTTCAGGGAACTATTCCTCTTGTTGGAATGCGAAAAAAATCTCAAGTTATAGATATATCTAATGTATTCAATTGGAATTTAAATAAAGATGAATTTAATTTACTTCAAGAAGTTTCACAAAATTGTTTAAAAAAAATGCCAAAAAATCCTTTTTCAAGTGTTTAAGTAATTATTTTTGCGGATATCTTCTTATTTTTTTTATTTGATAACTATTCCATAACTCACTCGGAAATTTTTCACCAGTGAATCTAATTACTTTAGGTTTTAGATTTATTAACAAGTCATTTAAGTTTTTATTAGGGACCATTTTAAAGTAGGGGTTTTTAAATAAGATAAATTAATTTAAAGCTAATCTTCTCAGTATTTATACCTATAAAAATAAAATAATTCTTTTTAATACAAGAAATTGCAGCAATATTTACAAGCTAATAAATTATCGATTACAACTTCTTAGTTATTTAAATCAAGTGGAGTCCTTCCAGACTCCTCGTATCATTTGGTTGATAAGGCTGATATAACCCCATCTCCTTAAGGATCAAGCAGCAACTGGTGCTGTTTGACGGGAGAAACTAACGATTTTGTTAGCGTTTGTGTTTTTGCTCTAACCGAGCCGGCTTCAGTCACCTTCCTTATGCCCCGTCGAAACCATTACAACCCCAAAAGTGGAGTTGAGCGGAATCGAACCGCTGTCCGAAACATCGGTTGAGATCACCTAGTCCAATTGGACATTTATATTCTGACAGGCAAAATGAGTATTGAATAGTTTTTTTATTAACTTTTTATCCTATATGAATGTAGTTGCATCATCTCCAGAAGGACTCGAGAAATATTTAGCTGAAGAAATTTCGAATTTAGGTGGAATTAATATTAATACGTATAAAAGATTTATTAATTTTGAATGTGATCATGCGACTTTTTACAGAGTTCATTTCTATTCCCGAATAGCTTTTCGTTTTTATAGAGAAATTGTAAGTTTTACTTGTTATGACAAGCAATCTTTATATGAGGGGGTTAGAGATTCATTTGACTGGTTAGATTGGTTGCACTATGAAAAAACGTTTAATGTTCAAGTCACTGGGAGAACATCGTCCTTAAGTCATACACATTTTACTGCTCTTGAAGTTAAAAACTCCATAACTGATTTGCAACAGTCAGCTTGGAATAAAAGATCAAATATTTCATTAGATCATCCTGATTTTATAATTCATCTTCATTTAAATAATAATAAAGCGATTATCAGCCTCCAAAGTAGTGTAGAAAGCTTACACAAAAGAGGCTATAAACCGGCCGTTGGAAATGCTCCATTGAAAGAAAATTTAGCTTCTGGGTTGATAAAGATGACTAAATGGAATGGCAACGTCCCGTTAATTGACATTATGTGCGGCTCAGGAACATTTTTAATTGAGGCTATTAACCAATTTCTTGAAGTCCCTATTAATATTGATCAAGTTTATCTTTTTGAGAATTGGTTGGACTTCAGGAAAGATATTTATCTTAATGAAAGAAATAAAGCAAAAAATAAAATTATAAATTATGAAAAATTACCAAAAATTATAGGTTGCGAAATTAATAAAAAAGTTTTTGACCAGGCGACTGTAAACAAATCATTAGCAGGTCTCGAAAATTATATTGAACTTATAAATAATGATTTTTCAGAACTCCAATTAAAATTTAAACCTGGGATAATTATATGTAATCCCCCATATGGCAAGAAATTGGGCAATGAAAATGAATTAATTTCTTTATATGACGAGATGGGAATGTTCCTAAAGAATAATTTTTCAGGTTGGGAATTTTGGCTGCTTAGTGGAAATCCAAAACTAACAAAATATTTGAAAATGAAATCCTCATTGAAAATACCTGTAAGTAATGGGGGGATTGATTGCAGATGGATAAAGTATTTAATAAGGTAATTTATTTTTTGCCTAAAACTGCTTTTGTCGTCTTGCCTAAACCCTCTAATGTTTGAGGCAGATAGGGACCTTTGGCTAATTTTCCACCAAGCTTCAGACTTAAGCCTGCAAGAAATAAATCGATAAATATTATGATTAATAAATTGTATTCAATATTCCAGTTATTAGATTTTTTTAGCCAAAGATAACAAATAATATGAAGGCAAATTAGAACTATCAATAGTAATATGCTTCCAATTGCCAAGAATATTCCACCGCTAATTAATCTTCTTTTTTCTCTATCTACTTCTTGAAGGGCTATTCTTACATGCAAATCCATCACTGAACTTGCTATTGCGGAAATTCTTGAAGCGGTATTTGCAAAGTTTTTATTTTTTGGTTTTTCCATATTATTTTCTACCACTTTTGAGGATAGTTCCTATAAGTAACCCAATACCGGCGGCAATAGCAATAGATAAAATTGGTTTTTTTCTAATGGGATTTTCTATTTTTGGTCTAAGTGTATTGTTAAGTTCTTCTAATAACTCTTCTAATTGACTTTCAATAGGTTCAATTTTTTCTGAGATCTCCCACTGATTTTCTCGGATTGAATCAATAATCTCAAATACTTGACTCTTTATTCCAATTACAGATGTTCCAGTATGGCTTGCTATTACCTCAACTAAATCATCGATATTTCCTTTTGTAGTTTCCAGTGTTTGTTGAGCTATGGTAGGCCATTTTTCTTTTATTAAAGGTATTAAACTGTCAATTTTTTCAAGTAACCATTTCTCAGAAATAACTTCTTGTTCAGGAAGTTCAGAATTATCTTCTTTTTCTTCTATGTCTTTGGGAGGATGGTAAGTCTCCATTCTTTAAACTTATTTATTTTAAGATTAGACCCTATTTTCTTAATTTGGAACCCTTGTCTAAAGATTTGTGCAATTTATATAGAACAAAAACATATAAAAGTTTATTTACATTTTATTTATCTACTCTGTTCTGTAAGAAGGTTTTGTTAAGCTATTACTGAATTTATTATATGAGTTTAAATTTCATTATGGATATCACATTTGCATCATTAATTTTTGCATCTCGCACAATCCCTACAGATTTTGGATTAGTAGCAGCAGCTATCGCAGGAGCTGGAAGTTTACTATTCATTGCTTTAAGATTTGTCCCTGATGCAAGTAATTAAAAAAGAGGAACCTTCTTAACAAAATATTTTTATCTCAAATTTGTTTTGATAATAGATTCAATTTATTTATCAACTAGATAATGAATAAATGGGTTTTGCTTGAACATAAAGTATATTCGGGTGACTCTTTAGATACTCATTACGATTTTCTTGTTGAAAGTGAAATAGATTGTTTAACTTGGAAATTTTTAAAACTTCCTTTATTAAATAAAGCTTCTATAGAAATTCTTAAACAGCCAAATCATAGACTTGTATGGCTATCAAGGGAAGAACATGAACTTTCTGGAAACCGAGGCTTCGTAAAAAGAATTGATCATGGAATATTTAAAAACGTTTCTAATAAATTGGATTCTGAATGTTTCAGATTCATTTTGGACGGTAAACTTCTTTATGGTTTGTTTGAAATTTCGGGCAATTCCTGTAGATTGAGCAAAAATAATTAATATTAATTTATAAATAATCGTAATATTTCTATTGAGAATTTTTGCAAATTAGTTATTCTTATTTAGCTATTGAGACTTGAGATTGGTACATATCAATCAGGTCGAGTTTGAAAATTTTAAATCTTTTGGGGGAAGTGTAAAAATTCCTCTTGAAGAAGGTTTTACAGTGGTTACGGGTCCTAACGGTTCTGGGAAAAGTAATATTTTAGATGGAATTTTATTCTGTTTAGGATTAGCTAATAGTAGAGGGATGCGGGCAGAAAGATTACCAGATTTAATAAATAACTCTAAAGTTAAAGATGGTAAGTCATCTGAAACAACTGTATCGGTAAAATTTAATATTCAAGACTGGTCTCCCAGAGAGGACCTGCCTCCATTGGAACTAGAAGAAGAAGAAATTTCTCTTAATAAGGGTCAAAAGGAATGGGTAGTTTCTAGAAAATTAAGGCTTATGCCTGGTGGTTCTTATGCTTCTACTTATACTTCTGATGGAAAACAATGTACCTTGCAACAAATACAGAAAATATTAAGGGATATTAGTGTTGATCCTGAGGGTAGCAATGTTGTTATGCAGGGTGATGTAACAAGAATAGTATCAATGAATAATAAAGAGAGGAGAAATCTTATTGACGAATTAGCAGGAGTCTCACTTTTTGATACGAGAATAGAACAAACTAATGCAAAATTAAATGACGTTTTTGAAAGACAAGAAAGGTGTGAAATTTTAGAAAATGAATTGCAATCTGGTAAAAATAAACTTGAAAAAGAATGTGAAAAAGCTAAGAGATATAAAGAGTTAAAGGCAAAACTGCTTCAAATAATGGAATTAGAGAAAGTTCTTATTTTTGAAAACCAAGTTAAGCATGTTGAATCTATAAAGAAAAAAGAAACGCAAATTGAAAAAAATAAAATATTATTTAATGAGCATAAAGAATCTATTAATAAAGAAATATTAGTCTTAGAAGGTTCTTTAAAAATACTGGTTGATGAGCTTAAGGAGAAAGGAGAGGATACTTTGATAAAAGTCAATTCTGATATAGGAAGTATTAATTCTAGCTTGAGAGAACTTGATAGAATATCAAGTTTGAATAAAGAAGAGGGCATTAAATTACAAAAGCAAAGAGATGAGATTGCAATATCTAAGAGAAATATCGATTCAGAAAAGATGAAACAAGAAAATTTTGATGATGATTTTTTAAATAAATTGAACTTGCAAATTGATAATCTTACTTTAAAACACAAATTATCTAGAAAAAAACTTTCTGATGCAGCGGGAGAATCTGGAGAATTCTCAAAACAAAGCATAAAATTAAATTCTGAGCTTGAAAGTATAAAAAATAAAATTAAGCCTTTGGAAATAAAAAAAAGGAGGTTTGAAGAAGAAACTATTCAAAATAATATTCAGAAAGATGAAATATCTGCTCAGATCGACGCTTTAGCTTTAGAAAAGCAGCAACTTTTAGAGGGAAACCAAAGAAAAAAAGAGACGTCCGACATCAATCACAATAACTTGGCAAGTAATAGCTCAGAAATTAACTTTTTAAAAAATGAAATTGATTTATTAAACAAAACTAAATTAAGGTTAAACAACGAGCAATTAAGGCTTGAAAAGGATTTATCTAGATTTGAAAGTAGAAAGGAAGCTCTAAATGAATCCAGAGGTTCGTATGCTCTCAGAATTCTTTTAGAAGCAGGCTTGGAGGGTATACATGGCTATGTGGCTCAACTTGGAGAGGTAAGTGAGAAAAATAGATATGCATTGGAAATTGCGGCAGGCAATAGACTCGGACAAATTGTTGTTGATAATGATCATATTGCCGCTAAAGCAATTGAAATTCTTAAAAAAAAGAAGGCTGGAAGATTAACTTTTTTACCTTTAAATAGAATTAGAATTCAAAAGAAGAATCATGCAATTTCAAGATTTGATCATAATAGAGAGCTTGGATTTATTGATAAAGCTATTAATCTAATTACTTTTGATGAAGTTTATTCAGATGTTTTTAGATATGTTTTTGGAGATACGTTGGTTTTTTCAGACTTAGCCTCAGCTAGGTTATCTAAACAAAAAATTAGGTTGGTTACTTTAGGTGGTGAATTATTAGAAGCAAGTGGTGCTATTACAGGCGGAAGCAAGTTAAATAAAGATTTAGCTTATAGATTTGGAATTAATAATGACCTTGATGACTCTATACCTATAAAAGAAAGATTGTTGGTTATTAAAGAAGCTTTAAAAGAGTCAAATAATGATTTGATCACAAAAAATGATAGGCTTAATAAATTAAATTCTAATCGCAGTCAAATAATTGAGAATTGTGCTTCGTTCAACAAAGAAATCGAAGTGAATAAAAATTCTCTTGAAGTTGTCATGAAAAGAATTGAAGACTGTAAATCGAGATTAAATAAACTTGAAAGTGCTAATAATGCATTAGTTAAGGATTTAGATCGTTTGAAAAATGAATTGAAGCCTCATTATGATAAGTTTGATCAATTGCAAAGTATTCTGAAGGAGAATTATGTAAAAAATCAAAAATCTTCATTAATAGCTTTTAATAGCGATTTTAATAATCTTGATAAAAAACTTGAATTAGTTATTAAGGAGAGAGATACATTATTAGATAAGAAGAATAAATTAGCTTTAAATAAAGAACGTATCAACAATTCATTAAAAATTATATTGTTACAAGAAAAAAACTTGCAGGAATCTATCAAAGAACTTGCAATTGCTCATAGTGAATGGATAGAAAAAAGAGATAAATTTAAAAAAGAGCTTTTAGTCCTTAATAATCAGAAAAATTCCTTAGAGAAGGATTTAGGTTTTTTGAGAAGGAAAAGAGATGAATTAAACTCTTCAATTTCAAATAAAAGGCAAGAACATAACAATTATCTATTAAAGCTGGAATACCTTGAAAGAGATATCGATTCTCTTAAAGAAGAGATGAGGAGCGAGAAAATAAAATTGGAAAATTATAAAAAAGATTTGCCTAATCCTTACCCGGAGTTTGGAGAATATGAAGGGAAGAGTCTGGAATCTTTGCAATCAGAAATCTCGACTATAAATTTAAAACTACAAAGTTTAGAACCAGTAAATATGTTAGCTCTTGATGAATTAGAAGAATTAATTCAGAGATTAAATGGCTTACGAGAAAAATTAGAAATTCTATCTAATGAAAGATCTGAATTATTGCTGAGAATAGAAACTGTATCAACAATGCGTCAGGAGGCGTTTATGCAAGCATTTGTGGAAGTTGATAAACACTTTAGAGAAATATTTGCCAATTTATCTGATGGAGATGGTTTTCTTCAACTTGAAAATCCTAACTCTCCTTTGGATGGAGGCTTAACTTTAGTAGCTCATCCTAAAGGAAAAAATGTCAGGAGATTAGCCTCTATGTCAGGCGGTGAAAAATCATTAACTGCTTTAAGTTTTTTATTTGCTTTGCAAAAGTATAAACCTTCTCCTTTTTATGCATTAGATGAGGTTGATAGTTTTTTAGATGGTATCAATGTTGAAAGGTTGTCAAAACTAATATCTAATCAGTCATCAAATGCACAATTTATAGTAGTAAGTCATAGAAGGCCTATGATAGGTGCGTCTGAACGAACAATTGGTGTCGCGCAAGCAAGAGGTGCTAATACGCAAGTTGTTGGGTTACCAAATGCTGCATAAACACACTTTTTTAAATTTATACGTCAGAATGATACAAAGTTATTTATGAGTTTGTCTAACAAATCTGCTAATAAGAATCGTCCTAATTCTGTTCCAAGCGAACGGTTGTGGTTAAGGTCAGAACTGATGGGTACCCAAGTCATAACTACTGATACTGGGAGACGTTTAGGTGTAGTTGGTGAAGTTGTTGTCGATATTGACAGAAGAGAAGTGGTGGCTTTGGGTCTTAGAGATAATCCGCTGACAAGATTTTTACCAGGCTTACCTAAATGGATGCCCTTAGAAAGTATAAAGCAAGTTGGAGATGTCATATTAGTTGACTCCTTAGATTCATTAAGTGAAGGTTTTTCTCCAGAAAGATATGGAAAGGTAATTAATTGTCAAGTGATTACAGAATCTGGACAACTTTTAGGTAGAGTTCTTGGGTTTTCTTTTGATATCGAGACTGGGGATTTGATTTCTCTTGTAATGGGTGCAGTTGGTGTTCCCCTGTTAGGTGAGGGAGTTTTAAGTACTTGGGAAATTCCTGTTGAGGAAATAGTCAGTAGTGGTACAGATAGGATTATTGTTTATGAAGGTGCTGAAGAGAAATTGAACCAATTAAGTAGTGGACTACTTGAGAAACTTGGAGTAGGAGGTTCTGCATGGGATGACAGGGAAGGAAATGGTTACTCAGCAAATCTTGTACCAGTTGAGAATCAGCTATTATCTGGTTCGGAATTAGAACAACAAAATAATTTGGTTGAAGAATATGAAGAAGAAGTTGTTGAACAAGATGATTATGAAGATGAAAATTATGAAGATGAACTTGAATATGTTGAAATTAAGGGCTCCTCAGGAGAAATTAACAATAGAAAAAAGCTATATATGGAAAATGATTATCCTGTTTCGATCGAGAATCCAAATAGTGTTAATCAAAATGATGAAGAAAAGAATATTGATTTTAAACAAAAGAGTCAATCAAATACTAGTTTGGCATCGAAAAGACCAATTCAAAATGCAATAGAAACTTTAGATATTGAACCATTAGATGAACAAAATTTAGTTCCAGATAATAAAAAATCAGAAAATTTTGAAATTGATGATCCCTGGTAATTGTCAAAGTTTTTTTATTGAATTAACAATCATAGAAGCAAGTTTTTTTGCAGCACCTTTATCTCCTCTTTCTTGACGTAAATTATCATTTATCAATTTTAATTCATCCCTATTTTGAATTAGAAACAATGCTTCTCGTGCAATTTCTCTAGGGGAAAGATTTCCTATTCTTTCAGGGACAATCATTTTTTTAGCTTTAATATTTGGCCAAGCAAAAAACTTCTTTTTTTTAAAATATAAAAATTTAATTATAAAAGTAAGGAATCTATTTATGAATGAAATTTTGCCAATTAAACCAAAAATTCCATCCCAAGCATTCATCATATTTAAATGTTGAGTTGGTAGAACAACTAACATTGGAAGAGAAATTGCTGCTAACTCTGCAGTATTTGCTCCTACAGTTGTAATCGCAAGATCACATTCTTTTAATATTTCATAGCAAGGGTGTTTTTCGATTAGATAAATTCTTGTATTTTTCGATGTTTCAATTACATAATCAAAACAAGAGTCTTTGATTTTTTGAATTGTTTTGATTTTTGATGAGTAATATTTTGCAATTGGATTTTTTTTGCTTTGAAAAAATAAATATTCATTTTTATCAGTGGTTGGGGCAATGGGAATTATAAGATTTATATTTTGATTTTCTTCAGCTATATGATCTGCAATTTCTAAGAAGAAAGGAATTCCAATAGAGAGCTTTGCTTTTTTAGAACCAGGCAACAATGCAATATAGTGTTTTTCTTTATTTTTTAATGATATTTCACTATTAAGTTTGATATCTGCCATCAAATCACCAATGATTTGACATTTATATTTATATCTTTTAGGAATTAACTCTTTTACTTTTAAATTCATAGCAGCAATTTTGTTTGTCCATTGAGGCCATCGAGAAATCCATTCAGCATAAGTGATATTTAGATAACCTAATCTTTTAGATAGTAAAATGCTCCAAAATTGATCCCCACCAAGGAAAATAACTACCCCTTTTTTGGGCCAATTCGCAAAAGAACGTGGCTTTATTAATAATTTCCAAAAACTTTTGGACGTTGTAATTAATTCGAATTGATTCCATGAATTTGCAACTAAATATTCTTTACCAGTGGCATTTGGGCAAGGAACAAGGACTAACCTAAGAGTAAAATCGAGTTTATCGTCATCACATAAAGATTTATTTATTTTGTTAAGCTCATCCACTACAGGACTTACCCATGTAGCTAATTCACCAGGACCATTAGAAACTATAACTACTGCAACTGATTTTTTTTTCATTGCAGTTGAACCAGAATACATTAAATGCGGACGGCGAGACTTGAACTCGCAAGGCCTAAGCCACACGCTCCTTAGACGTGCGCGTCTACCAATTCCGCCACGTCCGCAAAGGGTTTTCAAGCACCGGAGGATACCTAAACCTTAAAGATATAATACATTATTGACTGAAATAAGGATGTAGTTCTAAAAGAGAATTTTTGAATATGGTGAATTATTTTTCTATTGCATAAAACAAATATTTATACATATATAACGTTCTAGGTTGTATTGTAAAAAATGTCCTCTGATCACTAAATAATTTTTGTTAAATACTTTGGCAAAGAATTTTTTGTTTTAAGTCATTTTCATTTCTTCAATTTAATTTTCATAATGGTTGAAAAAGTTTTAATTGCTAATCGTGGAGAAATAGCTTTACGAATTGTCAGAAGTTGTAGAGAACTAGGTATTGCAACAGTTGCAGTTTTTAGCACCGTAGATAAAAAAGCATTACACGTTCAGCTTGCTGATGAAGCGGTGTGCGTTGGAGACTCGTTAAGTAATAAGAGTTATTTAAATATTCCAAATATACTTGCTGCTGCTACATCGAGAGGAGTTGATGCCATTCATCCTGGTTATGGATTTCTGGCTGAAAATGATAAATTTGCTGAGATGTGTAAGGATCATGGCATAGTTTTTATTGGCCCATCTCCAAAAGCTATTAGATCTATGGGAGATAAATCTACAGCTAAAGAAACTATGGAAGCAGTAGGAGTTCCAACAGTACCTGGGAGTAAAGGCTTGTTATCAAATGTTGATGAGGCTTATAAGTTGGCAGATAATATTGGCTATCCGGTAATTATTAAAGCGACTGCTGGAGGAGGTGGAAGAGGCATGAGGTTGGTTGAAAATGCTGATAATCTTGAAAAAATGTTTAAAGCAGCTCAGGGTGAAGCAGAAGCTGCTTTTGGTAATGATGGTTTATATATGGAGAAATTCATAAAGAAACCAAGACATGTAGAAATTCAAATTTTGGCGGATAGGTCGGGTCATGTTGTTCATTTAGGAGAGCGAGATTGTTCTGTACAAAGAAGACATCAGAAATTATTGGAAGAGTCTCCAAGCCCTGCAATTAATACTGAACTAAGAAAAAAAATGGGAAATGCAGCAATTTCTGCTGCAAAAAGTATCGGTTACGAAGGAGCTGGAACAGTTGAATTTTTAGTTGATGATGATGATAATTTTTATTTCATGGAAATGAATACTAGGATTCAAGTTGAACATCCTGTAACTGAAATGGTTACAGGAGTTGATTTAATAGCTGAGCAAATTAAAATTGCAAGCGGCGCAAACTTGGAATTTAATCAGGATGATATTCATTTAAATGGTCATGCCATTGAATGTAGAATCAACGCTGAAGACCCTTCTCATAATTTCCGACCATCACCTGGAAAAATAACTGGGTGGCTTCCTCCTGGGGGTCCTGGTGTGAGAGTGGATAGTCATGTTTATACTGGTTATGAAATACCCCCATTTTATGACTCATTAATCGGTAAATTAATAGTCTGGGGAAAGGATCGTAATACTGCAATTAAACGTATGAATAGGGCTTTAAATGAATGCGCAGTAACCGGTATTCCTACAACAATTAACTTTCATCTAACCTTACTTAATAAAGCTAAATTTAAGGAAGGTAAAATACATACAAAATATGTAGAAGAAGAATTATTACCAAATTACTGAGGACTAATGAAATAATCTCTATGAAATATGAGTATGCAATGCAAGTTTTATAAGTCCTTGTTGACCAACTAAAATTTCTCTTAAAAAGCTTATAACTCCAATCCAAATTACGGGTCCAACATCAACTCCTCCAATAGGAGGAATTAATTTTCTTGTTAAATTAAGAATAGAGGTTGATGGTATTGAAATTAATAACCATAAACCTTTACTTAAATCAATTTTTGGATACCAAGTAAGAATTAATCTTATTAAAAAAACTATAGTTAGATATGATAAAGAAATTCCTAAACTAACATCTAAAATTTGGAGAGAGTTTACAAGCAAGGAAATCACAATTATTTAATTCATCTTAATAAATAACCCATTGAAACGTATTTAATTCGTATTATAAATTGAGAATTTAATATTTAAAAAGTGTTTCAAATCTCAAATTTATCACTAGTTGCAGATTTTTCTGCTGAAATTGCAAATAATTCCGCGGTTGGAATGTTAGGTAGTTTTGTTGCTGCAGCTCTACTTATCGTTATTCCAGCTTCTGCTTTTTTGATTTTTGTTAGTCAGAAAGATTCCCTCGATCGTACTTCTACTGGAAGACGCTAGTTTTTGTAGAAGTTTTAAGTACACTATATATATAGGGTGATTTAAGTATCCCTTTAAAAAATAAATTTTGGAGAAAGAATGTGGTCAATGCTAGTCTCAATTGGGCCAGTATTGTTGGTATAGTTCTCGCAGTATGTGGTGGAGGCCTGTATTTCTTAAGGTCTTTTAAACCTGCATTGGCAAGAGATTATGATGTTTTCTTTGCAGCAATAGGGCTTCTCTGCGGAGGAATATTATTTTTTCAAGGCTGGAGATTAGATCCTATCCTTCAGTTTGGTCAGTTTTTGTTAGCAGGAACCACAGTTTTTTTTGCATATGAGAGTGTGCGATTAAGGGGAGTTGCTACTGATCAAGCTAGAAGGTCATCATATTTTGATGATGATCCCATTTCTGATGTGCCCAGAAATTCTAGAGGGCGATTTGATGATGATTACGATAGGTTTGAAGAATCTGAACGACCAGCAAGAAGATTTAAACCTCAAGAAGATGAATTTGAAGAAGATTATATGGAGGGGAGAGCTCGTAGAAGGAATATTTCAAGAGCTATACCTTCTGCCGCTGCAAGTAGAAGCAGGCCATCTAAAAGAGAACCAAATCAGTTTGAAAATGACGAACCTATAAGAAGAAGGCAGACTACTGGAGATAGAAATAGTAATCAATTAGAAAGAAATAACTTTGGTGAGAGACGAAATTTATCTCGCAATGAAGTTAAAACAGGATCAAGACCTAGAATGAATCGGCAAGTTTCTAGACAAGATAATATTTCTACTCCTGATAATTCTTCTCCAGTAGGAAAGAAACCTACAAGATCTTCTATTAGGCGCCAAACTTCAAAAGCTCAAGTAGAAGATGCTTCATTCAAAGATGCCAATCAAGGGAAAAGACCTCGTGAGACTCGTAGAGTAAGCTCTTCAGCTAGATCAAGTTCAAATCAAAATGGTAGATATACCGTTGGAACAAACAAAAAGAAACCGAGAGATAACAGTTCTAGATTTGATGATTAATTATAAGATTCCTGCCCATTTTAAAAACGATTGTTGACTAAATAATTCAATTAGTATTATTGCTAGGAATCCGATCATTGCAAATCTCCCATTAGTTTTTTCAGAATAACCACTCCATCCGAATTTATATTCATCTTCAATACCTATTGATTTTTCATCTACTTTATTGTCTCCATTTTGTTCATTGATGTAATTTGCATCTTTCTGCTTTTCTATAGAACTCTCATTCTCTAAATTAGTGACTTCTGAGTTAGTTTGTTCTTCTTTAGAATTCATTTTTTTTGTTAATCCTTAAAATTATACTTATCAGAAGTAACTAATTTCCAGCCTCCTTGTCCATTTAATTCTAAAATATTTTCATGAAAATCTTTTAAGCTAGGCCTATGTCCAACACTAATAAGAGAAAGTTCTCGTTCCTTTAGTAAATTATATAGTTTTTTTTCAGTGTCAATATCTAAAGCACTTGTTGCTTCATCAAGTACTGCAAATCTTGGAGAATTTAGTAGTAGTCTAGCAAAAGCTAATCTTTGTTGCTCGCCTAGAGAAAGAATTCTTGGCCAATCTTGTTTGATATCAAGATTAGGATAACGATCCACTAAGGTTTTTAAATTTACTTCATGAAGTACAGAAGTAAGATGTTCATCACTAAATTTCTTAACTTCTGTGGGATAACATAATTGTTCCCTTAAAGAACCTAGTAACATATAGGGTTTTTGAGGTATGAATAACAATTCCCCAATTTTTGGTTTTTTAATTACTCCATGATCTGGTACCCATAAACCACTAATCATTCTTAGTAAAGATGTTTTTCCACATCCAGAGGGTCCTACAACCAAAAGTGATTGATTATTGTCGATGCTCAAATTTAAATTTTTAATTATTGTTTTATTTGATCCTGGTGGGCAAAGGTCAGCATTATTAATTAAAATTGCGGGATAATCTGAAATAACGTTTTGATTGCTTATAGGGTTAGTTTTACTAATGGATTCTACTTTTGACTGGAATCCTTCTAATCTGCCGATCCCAGCAGTAAATTTTGCAAGTTCCTCTATTTGATTAACAATGAAAAATAACGAACCTTCTACCATTCCAAATGCAAAACTTGCCTGAATAAAGCGCCCATAATCAATATCACCTTTAAAGTAAGGGATTGCCATTATTAAATATGGAAAGAAATTTCCAGCATAATTAATGGATCTTCTCATGACGTCAATTATTACTCTCCATATAATCAGTAAATTGAAGTTTCTCACCACTTCTCCCAATCGCCTTTCAGTTTCACTTTGCTCAGGATTCTCCCCAGAGTAAAAGGCTATTGATTCAGCATTATCTCTGATATGTACTAAGCCATATCGAAAATCTGCTTCGTATCTGAGTTGATCAAAGTCTATCTTTACAAGATTTTTACCGGCAATTAAAAGGATAGAAGTTGCAAATGCAGCATAACCAAATAAAGAAAAAGTAAGTGTTGTACTAATACTCCATAAAATAAGAATATTGAGTGAAAATGTTAATAGTGCATCAAAAATACCTAATGTAAAAGACAGACTTTGTCCTGTAAAAGCTCGGGTATCATCTGTGATCCTTTGATCAGGATTATCAACATCAGTTTGTTCTTCATCATTAGGATTTAATTGGTAATAAGCTTTATTAGTCATATAATCTTTGACTAAACTTTTTGAAAGCCATTCTCTCCAAATTATTCCTAATTTATATGTAAAAAATATTTGGGAAACACGTATTGGTAGAGCTACAGCGAAACAGCAAGCGTAAATCCCCAATATCCTATAAAATCCCTCTTCTTGTTTTTCTACTAAAGCATTTGTTAAATCTCTTGCTATAAATCCTATTCCTGCGTTTATTCCGTTTACAGCTAAAAGCATTAATACAATTATGGCAAGAAATAACCAGTGTAACCATCTACGGTTTTTTAATTGACGTCTCAAGCTAAAAAAGCTTCCTGATCCAATTAGAAATAAAGCAGAGAAAAGCAATCCCCATCTGCCAGCCCAAATTGAATTGACAGTATTGACTACTCCTCCAAAATACTTTTCAAGAAAAATAGGTTGAAAGCTTTCAAAAAAACTTATTATTCCTGTAAGACCGACAAGCACTACTCCACCAACACAAAATAAAAGAGATATTAAAAGCCATATAAATTGAAATCCATTACATTGATCTATTGGGAGAAAAAATGGTTGGGATAACTTCCTTAATTTTTTTAATTGGTACAGTATTTTGGATTTATTTTTAACGGTTTTATTCATTATTAGACAAGTTTTATGGAAAATTATATCTTTTAGAAGTCTATTGACCAAAACCAATAAATGAAAGTGCCCAGTCAGGTAAATTTAAGTAATTCAAAATAGATGCATCAAACTCATGTACCTTTGGAAAAGATTTATCTAATGCCCACCATACTAGAAAAGGTAAGTTAAATAAAATTTGCAATTGCCATTTATAAGTTAAAATGTTCCAGATTTTTTTTAACTTACTTTTAAGTGATTCATCTAATTCTTCCCAGTTTTTTGAGATTAAATTCAATAAATTTTTGGGTTCTGTCTTTATGGAATCTGGTGTATTCATGTTTCTTTTTACTTATTTATAACCCATAAATATTTATTTCGAGAGTTTTAACCTGGGGGCCAATTCATTTTTCTTCCAGATAAAAAATGAATATGTAAATGAAAAACTGTTTGTCCCGATTCTGCTCCAGTATTAATTACTGTTCTCCAAGTAGTTAAATTTATTTCCTTAGCTATTTTGCTACCTACAAATAGTAAATGACCTAATAAATTTTCATCTTCTTCAATACACTCCAATAAACTTATGATTGGCTTTTTAGGAATCACTAAAAAATGTACTGGAGCTTGTGACTGGATATCATTAAATGCAATGCAAAACTCATCTTCATAAAGCTTATCGCAGGGAATTTCCTCATTAATTATTTTTTGGAATATTGTAGTTTCAGTCATTAAATTAATTAATAGAAATAACGTCTTTTTCGTGGAACCCTTCTTTTAAAAGTTCTTTTTTTAAATCATCTTTTGATGTAACTCTATCAACAAATAATATTCCATTTAAGTGATCCATTTCGTGTTGAATACACCTAGCGAGAAGTCCATCTGCTTTCATTTTACGTGGTCTCCCCATTTCATCTCTAAATTTTAATTTTATAGTTGATGGCCTTACAACATTCAGATATATACCGGGAATACTCAAGCAACCTTCTTCGTATGAATTAAGGGTTGTCCCATAGTCTGTAATTTCTGGATTAATTAATATTAAAGGTTCTGCCGCTGAATCTTCAAAATTTACATCTATGACAAGAAGCTCTTTGTTAATGCCAATTTGAGGTGCAGCAAGTCCAATTCCTTTGGCTGCATACATGCTTTGAAGCATTTCTCTAGCAAGTTTTCTAATAGATTCATCAACCTTAGTTATTCTTTTGGAATTTTGTCTTAAAACATCATCACCAAGTTTATAAATTTCTAGAGATGGCTTACCTGTTTGTTCTTTTGCAATTTTTTCCGCGTCCTCGTTTCTTCTTGACTTTTTTGCAAGTTGTGAAAAATGGTTTGCCACGTTAATAAAAAAGTTCTTAGTAAAGAGTCTAGCTATAAAAATACTAGCATTTTAATTTCCTTTCTTTATAGTTTTTAAATGAGTAATGATGATAGCCTAAAAGTTAGGCAAAATGTATCTAAAGAAAGCTTTGAAGGAATTCACTATTATTAGGAATACCATTTTTTGGATTGATATTGTTGGTGAAGGTCAAAATCAAGATGCTATTTTTGCAAGACCATTTAATGAGAAAGATGCATTTCCTCAAAAATTAACTAGTAAAAAATATAATATTAAAAATAACTTTCATGGATATGGAGGTAAATCTTATACATGTGTAGATTTTAAAAATAATTTTTATTTGATATGGATAGATCAGTTTTCAAAGGCAGTATGGTTTCAAATCTTTAAAGAAATATCATCAAATGATAGAAGTCAAAATAAATATCTTGATACAGTTCAAGAACCTAGACAACTTTCTAAATCAATTGAGGGAAATTTTGATTCTTCATTTGTTATTTCTGAAAAAAATTTTTTATATGGTATTTGCGAAATAAATAATAGAGATTATTTATTTTCTTTAAACTTAAAAAACACTAAACAAGATATTAATTTAATAAAAAAATTTAAAAATTTCGCCGGAGATTTATCTTCAAATAATTCTGCCAGCTTAATGTCTTGGATCGAGTGGGATTCTCCATATATGCCCTGGGAAAAAAATGAGCTATTTTTTGCTCAAATAGACTTTAATGGAGAGATAAAAAAAATAAAAAAATTCTCAAATAACCTAGTTAATGCCCACAAAAATGTTTCTTTTTTTCAACCTCATTGGATAAGTGAAAACCTTTTAGTATGTTCTGAAGATAGTTCTGGATGGTGGAACTTATTGTTTCTAGATGTAAGTGAAATTGAAAGTATTTTTATTAAGAAAAGAGTAGAAAGAAATATGATTGAATATGGAGCGCCGCAATGGGTTTCTGGAATAACATTTTTTTCAGGAACTATCAAAAATTTATTTTGTTTAGCAAAAAAAGAAACTAATTTTATTTTGGAACAATATAAAGATCTTGTATGTGTTAAAGAATTGTCTACTCCCTTTACTGAAGTAAGTGATTTTAGTGTTTTTGAGAAGAAAGTTGTTTTAAAAGGTTATGGATCTGATTTTTTGGAAAATTTACTTGAAATTGATTTTACAAAAAAAGTTTCATCCAATTTTTTTGAGGCAATAAATTTTGAATATATAAAATATTGCTCAAAACCTGAATCTTTTTGGTTTAAAGGTTTTGAAGATAAATCTACTCATTCTTTTCTGTATAAGCCGCTTATTGAAAGATTTAGAAAACCACCGCTTTTTGTTAGAGCACATAGCGGGCCAACTTCATTTTTTGATGGCTCCTATAATTCTGAAGTTCAATATTGGACTTCCAAAGGATTTTTTGTTGCTGAAGTTAATTATGGAGGATCATCAGGTTTTGGAAAAGTTTATAGAGAGAGGTTGAACTATAAGTGGGGTATTGTTGATTCTTATGATTGCAAAGCACTAGCGCTTGAATTACTTAAACTTGATCTAGTTGATAGTGAAAAAGTAGTAATTTTTGGTAATAGTGCTGGTGGACTCACGGCTCTCAATTGCCTATCATATGGGTCTATTTTTACGGCTGCAATTTGTAAATATCCTGTTATTGATCTCGAGGATATGCATTACAACACCCATAGGTTTGAAAAAGATTATTTAAATTCTTTGGTAGGAGATTATGCAAAAAACCATGATGATTATGTAAATAGATCCCCTATAAATAAAATTAATAAAATAAAAAAACCCATCTTATTGTTTCATGGAAAAAAAGATTCAGTTATCTCCTATAAGCAATCTTTAGAAATTCAAGAAAAATTGATTCGAAACAATAAATATTCAGAAGTTATTTTTTTTGAAAATGAAGGTCATGGGTTTAAAAATATTGAAAATAAGGAAGTAGTAATGCAAAAATCGCAGGAATTTTTAAAAAATGCTTTGAATATTTAAGAATTTATTTTTAGAAAATTAATAGTCTCTTTTAATTTTTCTATAAATATATCAATTTCTTCTTTATTGGTTGTGAAATTCATGCTAATTCTAGCTGTCGATTTAATTCCAATGTATCTGTGGAGAGGCTGACAGCAATGATGCCCACTTCTAATACAAATTCCTTTCGAATCAAGAATTTCAGCGATATCGTTTGAATGTATTCTTTTTATATAAAAAGTAGCAAGTGATGCTCTGTCAGGATCCATCTCTGGAGATGGACCGATGATTTCAATGTCTTCTAATTGATTTAATTTTTCAAATAAGTATTTAGTAATAGATTTTTCATATTGATGAATCTCTTGCAAACCAATAGCATTTATATAGTTTATTGCCTCTGCAAGACCTATAGCTTCTGCAATAGCAGGAGTTCCAGCTTCAAATTTGTGGGGGAGTTCTGCCCAGGTACTTTTCTCTTCAAAAACATCTTGAATCATTTCCCCACCTCCAAATAGAGGAGGAATTTTTTCTAGAATTTCTTTTCTTGACCACAAGAAACCGATACCGGTTGGACCACATAGTTTATGTCCTGAACCCGCCAAAAAGTCTATATCAAGATCAATCACATCCATTTTTTGATGTGCTAAACTTTGACATGCATCTAGTAGAACTAAAGCCCCTTTTTGCTTAGCTAATTTAGTTATCTCTTTGATTGGATTACAGCAACCTAGGGTATTGCTTACATGTACGAGGCTAACAATCTTTGTTCTCAGTGTTAATTTAGATTTGAAATCGTTAATATCTAATTTCCCATTTTTATCTATACCGATAAATTTTAATTTGCATTTATTTTTTGCTGCAACCATTTGCCAAGGAACAATATTGCTGTGATGTTCCATTATTGATAAGAGAATTTCATCATTTTCTTTTAGTGAAAATTCACCCCATGATCTCGCAGCGAGGTTGATTGCTTCAGTAGCATTTCTTGTGAAAATTATTTCTTTTGTTGAAGTTGCATTTATAAAATTACTAATTACAAATCTTGCATTTTCAAATTCTTCTGTTGCTTTTGCACTTAATTGATGCGCACCTCTATGAACATTTGCATTAAAGTTTCTGTAGTATTCATCAATTTTCTTTAAAACTTGTACAGGTTTTTGAGTGGTCGCAGCATGATCTAAATAAATGATTTGCTCATTATTGTTTGAATTCTTATTTAAAAGAGGAAAGTCTTTTTTGGTTATTTCAGGAAAATTCTTAATAGTTTCCATTAATTCTCATTCAAAAGTTTATCAAGCAAATCCCATCTATCTTTTGAAACAGGAATAAATGAAATTATTTCTTTAAAGAAAGAACTTAATTGTAGTTTATTTGCTTCTTTTAATGTGATACCTCTTGTCCTCATATAAAAAAGTTCTTCTTCATTTAATTGTGAAATCGTAGCTCCATGTTTGCATTTGACATCATCAGCAATTATTTCTAATTGGGGTTTAGTATCTATTTGTGCAAGATTTGATAAAAGTAAATTTCTGCTTAATTGAGAAGCATCAGTTTTCTGTGCGATTTTCGGAACGATTATTGAACCATCAAATATTGCATGGGATTTATCGGCAGCTAGTGATTTGTTGATTTGATCAAGAAATCCATTTGGACCATTAAAGTCTATTTTTGTATAAGTAGATATTTGTTCATCTTTTTTTGTTATTTGCATACCTTTAATATTGGTTTTAGCGTTCCCTTTAGCTTGTTTTATGCGAATTTCAAATCTTGCATAATTAAATTTGAAATGTAAAGATCCTAAGTTGTATTCGCTATTATTTTGTTGAATTACATTGAGAGAATTTAATAGATTTGATTTTTCTTCACCGTAGGAAACAAAACCATGATTTACATAACTATTTTCTTCTAAACAAAAGAATGTTGATTGAGATAAAGAAGAGTTTTCTTTACCAAGATTTACTTGTAATAATTCAACATTACAATTCTTTTCTACAAACATAACTAAAGTTTTTGCATTTAAAGAATCATTTGATGCATGACTAAAGATTTCAATAGGAGGAATTCTTGATCCTTTTATTTTCAGTCCTAAGACATTCTCCTCAGAACTTAAAGTAAGATTTAGGAGGTCACTCCAATGTTCGTTTTCATCAAAAAAAGATATCTTTTGCTTGATGTATTTTTCTAATGTATCTTTACTTAATTGCTGTATTGAATAATTTTTATCTTTTATTGAAATTTGGCTATCTCCCCCAATTACTAATCTGATAATATTTGTGGAATTATGAAAATAGGGGAAATCAAATTTCTGATCTTTTTTAAAGGTTGAGTAATCTAAAAAGTTGGAAAGTTTTGAGCGATTTGAAAGTCTCCATAGCTCACTTTTTGGATTAGGTAGTGGGTTTGATTGTAATTTATTAAGACAAATTTTTTGTATCTCTGTTGGATTATCAATTAATTTATTGTTTTTTATTTGTTCAATAATTTCCATTTATTTATGTCTCTTTTATAAGGTTGTCAGTCCATTCATAACCTTTTTTTTCAAGTTCTAAAGCAAGATCACTTCCACCAGTTTTTATAATTTTTCCATCTGCCATAACGTGAACAAAATCTGGTTTAATTTCATCTAATAATCTTTGGTAGTGAGTAATTAATATAATTCCAGTCTGTGGATTAGCTATTTTTTTAATTCCTGATGCGACTATTCTAAGAGCATCAATATCTAGACCAGAATCAGTCTCATCTAAAATTGATATCTTGGGCTCAAGTAATGCCATTTGCAGAATTTCGTTTCTTTTCTTTTCACCTCCGGAAAATCCTTGATTTACGCTTCTTGATAGAAATGTATTATCCATTTTTACAAGTTCCAATTTTTCTTTCACTAATTCTTCAAAATCAAAAGTATCTAATTCCTCTTTTTTAAGGAATTTTCTTCTAGCATTTGTTGAGACTCTAAGAAACTCAAGATTACTAACACCTGGAATTTCTATTGGATATTGGAAACCAAGAAAAATTCCTGATTGAGCTCTTTCTTCAGGTTCTAGAGAGTTAATAGTTTTACCAGAAAATTTAATATCGCCTTTTGTAATGTGATATGAAGGATGTCCTGCGATAATTTTTGAAAGAGTACTTTTACCACATCCATTTCTTCCCATAATGGCATGAATTTCTCCAGGATAGACGTTTATTGAAACTCCCTTCAATATTGGAAGATTATCAGTAGATGCAAAGAGATTCTGAACTTCTAATATTGGATTTGATTCTTTCATGTTACTTTGCATTCCACTTTAGAAATTGATTAATTAACCTACTGATCCCTCAAGTTTAAGAGCTAGCAACTTATCTGCTTCAGCGGCAAATTCCATAGGTAACTGATTAAATACATCTCTACAGAAACCGCTGACCATCATAGATATTGCCTCTTCAAATTCTATACCCCTACTTTGGAGATAAAAAAGTTGATCTTCGGATATTCTACATGTGCTTGCTTCATGCTCAATTTCAGAATTGGGTTGTTGAGATTTGATATAGGGGAATGTATTTGCAGAAGCTTGATCCCCTATTAACATTGAATCACATTGGCTGTAATTTCTTGATCCAGTAGCTTTAGTCCCCATTTTGACAAGACCTCTGTAGCTGTTTATTGAATTGCCAGCACTTATTCCTTTGCTAACAATGGTTGATTTGGTTTTTGGACCAATATGGATCATTTTTGTGCCCGTATCTGCTTGTTGAAGATTATTGGTGAGTGCTACTGAATAGAATTCTCCTACAGATTCTTCACCTAGAAGAAGACAGCTAGGATATTTCCATGTGATTGCAGAACCTGTTTCAACTTGAGACCAGCTAATTTTACTTCTTTTGCCCAAACATTTTCCTCTTTTGGTGACAAAATTAAAAATTCCACCAACACCTTCTTCGTCACCGGCATACCAATTTTGTACTGTTGAGTATTTTATTGAAGCATCGTCTAGGGCTATAAGTTCCACAACTGCAGCATGCAAAGTATTTGTGTCGAACATTGGGGCTGTACAACCTTCTAAATAACTTACAGAACTTGATTCTTCAGCAATAATTAGTGTTCTTTCAAATTGTCCTGAATCTCCACTATTAATTCTGAAGTACGAAGATAAGTCCATAGGACAGGTAACCCCTTTTGGGATATAAACAAACGAACCATCACTAAAAACAGCAGAATTGAGTGCTGCAAAATAATTATCACTAGCTGGAACTACACTACCTAAATATTTCTCAATCAAATTTGAGTGAGTTTTTACTGCTTCACTTATTGAGCAAAATATAACTCCATGTTCAGCAAGTTCCTCTCTAAATGTTGTCGCAATAGAAACACTATCAAAGACAGCATCTACGGCTACATTGGTTAGTTTTTTTTGCTCAGTAAGAGGTATTCCTAGCTTGTCAAAAGTCTCAAGAAGTTTGGGATCAACTTCATCCAAACTGGAAATTTTTTCGTTTTGTTTGGGAGCAGAGTAATAAATTATATCTTGATAATCAATTTGTTTATATCCTAATTCTGCCCAATTAGGTTCCTTCATTTTTTGCCATTTTTTAAAGGCTTTTAGTCTAAAATCTAGTAGATAATCTGGCTCTTCTTTTTTAATTGAGATTATTCTAATAATGTCTTCATTCAATCCCTTTGCAATTTTTTCAGTTTCAATATCTGTCACGAAACCATATTTGTAAGGCTCCTTAACTGCATCTTTAACTAAATTTTCGTTAACCATGTTATCAAAAAGTAACCTATTACAATTAACTTATATACTCTAACGAAAGATACCCCCAATATTGAGTTTTTTTCCTTTATTAAAACTAAAAATTAATGTCTAATCAACTTGATCCTTTGTCAAACCCTTTAAACATTCAAATAATTCAAGCAATTGACCATTTAGATCTGCCAATAATGCAGAAACATCATCTAAGAATACTTGCTCATTGTCTACAAATTTTAAAAATCATAACAGCAGAGAATCGTTCTGAATCGAGTGATGAAAATTCTCTGAAAGAATGGTGTGATAATCAATCCAGAAAATTTGATGATAAGAAATTTAGCAAACTTTTTTATGAGCAATTAGAATTGACTGCAAAAAAGTTAAGTACTTTTTCTCAGAAAATAGGTAAAGATATTGAGAATTTAGATATTGATGATTTAGTACTTCTAGTTCAACAAACTTAAAAAATCCCTAAATTGATCCCGAAGAAAAAATATATTTTTGTTGAGTCGTTAACAAACTCAGGTAATAAAATTTAAAAAAAAAGAAAATTAAATAACATTCAAAAGATTACTGAAAATTTATAAATACTACTAATAGCAACTGTTTTGACCGAAAATATAAATTTTTCTAGTTTTTGAGTAGTCAGAGGATCCTGACGACAAGGCTAAAAGACACGCATTTAGTAAAAAAAAAGAACATACTGATCCCAAACAAAAACGGAGATTTTAAAGTGGCTGATGGGATCATGAATAAAGATCAATTACTCTCACTTACCCTCAGACAATTACGTCAAGAAGCAAGTAAATTATCAGTACCTCTATACAGTCGTAAAACAAAAGCTGTTTTGGTTGATTTAATACTTAAATATCAGGAAAAATCCACAAAAAAAGTAAAAAATATTATATCTCAGAAAACTACTGAAAAAACCTTTGAGTCCAATTCTTTCGGCAAAAGTGAAGACTTTAAAACAAATGTTGTTTTCTTGCCCAGAGATCCCGATTGGGCATACGTTTTCTGGCAAATTTCTGATGCTGACAGAGAAAAAGCACAATCTTTGGGAGCAAATAAATTATGTTTACGATTATTCGATGCTTCTGGTTCTGATGGCACTAATTTAAATCAGGGCACATTAAGGGAGATTGCAGTTGATAGTTATAGTACTGAGTGGTATTTGCCAATCCCACTTGCAGATAGAGACTACAAGGTTGAATTAGGGTATAAATATGGTTTTAACTGGATGTCATTGGCATTCTCATCAATTAGTCACGTTCCAGGATCACATCCATCTGAGCAAATTCTTGATAAATTCGTTCCTTTTAATTTGGATTCAACTTTTGAAACAGTTCCAGATATTTCAAATCCTTTAGAGATAGAGCCAAGTGGTATTCACGAAAGGTTATATCAAGCAGCAACAAATATTCCTCTTAGAAGAAAAGTTGGCTCCGAAGAATTTATGGAGAATGTTAATTCAAAAAATCTAAACGATAATCTGACTGAATCTGGTTCTGGTAAATGGTCTTCAGGTTTAAATGAATCTGGAAGTGGAATCGTCAAAAATAGATCTTTTTGGCTTGTTGCTGATGCTGAATTAATTGTTTATGGAGCCACTGAACCTTCTGCGAAATTAACCATTGGTGGAGAAGAAGTTCCCCTTGCTGCAGATGGCACTTTTAGAATTCAAGTTCCATTTAGAGATGGGACTCAAAAATACGATATACAAGCTAAAGATTCATCTGGTGACCAAGAAAAAAGCATATCAATGAAATTTGATAGAACTACTCCACTTGACGATACTAATGAAAAAGATAATGCTGAGAAAGAATGGTTTTAATCAATTAAATTAATGTTGAAAAAAATTATAGCTTTTACACCTTTATTTGGAGCATTAACTTTACCAATTATAGTTCCCATTACGATTTCTAAAGTTGGTATAAACCTTGGAATTCTAAGTGCATTATTGATATCTTCCTTGTGGTTTATCGCTATGTTAAGAACATCCGAAATGCCTCATTAAATTAGTTAGATTTTTTCAAGTTTCTCATAAAAGTATGACTGAAGTAAATGTAATAAATATCAATTCTCCTTTCTTAGATCAAAAACCAGGCACTTCTGGATTAAGAAAAAGTACTTTAAAGTTTCAGGAAGAACATTATCTAGAAGTTTTTATTGAAGCAATCTTACAATCATTAGAAGATTTAAAAGGTTCAACATTAGTAGTTGGTGGTGATGGTAGATATGGCAATGTTGAAGCAATAGAAAAAATTGTACAAATATGCATTGCTCATAAAGTTAAAAAGGTTATTGTTCCAAAATACGGTTTATTATCTACTCCTGCGACATCACATTTAATCAGAAAAGAATGCGCTATTGGTGGAATTATTCTTTCTGCGAGCCATAATCCAGGTGGCATAGATGGCGACTTTGGAGTGAAATTGAATATCTCTAATGGTGGCCCAGCTCCTGAGATAATTACTAATAAGATTTTCAAGGCTTCACAATTACTAACTAGTTATAAAATTTGCAAAATTCAATTACCTGATTTTAGTGAATATGGAACTTATCCTTATGGTGAAACTACCTTAGAAATTATTGATGGATTAACAGATTATTCTAATTTGATGGAAAAAATTTTTGACTTTGATCAAATTAGTGATTTTTTAAAAAAAGACTTCTCGTTAATCTTTGATGCAATGAATGCGGTTACAGGCCCATATGCAAAAAATATTTTTGTTGAAAAAATGGGTCTTGCTCCTGATTGTGTCATGAATGGTAACCCGTTAAAAGATTTTGGAGGTTTGCATCCTGATCCTAATCTTACTTATGCATCCCACTTGGCTGATTTGTTATTAAATAAAAAATCTTATAGTTTTGGTGCTGCATGCGATGGAGATGGAGATAGGAATATGATTTTAGGAAGTGGATGTTTTGTAAATCCTAGTGATAGCCTTGCAGTTCTCACTGCTAACACAAAATGTGTCCCTGGTTATAAAGATGGTATTACAGGTGTAGCAAGATCCATGCCAACCAGCTCAGCGGTTGATAATGTTGCTCGAGCATTAAATATACCCTGTTTCGAGACACCTACTGGCTGGAAGTTTTTTGGAAATCTTTTAGATTCTAATTTAATTACTTTATGTGGAGAAGAAAGTTTCGGAACAGGTAGTAATCATGTGAGAGAGAAAGATGGACTATGGGCAGTTTTGTATTGGCTACAAGTTTTAGCTGAGAAAAAATGTTCGGTAACTGATTTGATGCAGAATCATTGGAAACAATTTGGTAGGAATTATTATTCAAGACATGATTATGAGGCAATTCCCTCAAATATTGCTAATCAAATCTTTGGTAATCTAACTTCTATGCTCGAAAATTTAAAAGGAAATAGTTTTGCTGGCCATTTAGTTAAAGTTGCAGATAATTTTTCATATTTAGATCCCGTTGACAATTCCATAAGTGAAAATCAAGGTTTAAGATTGGTCCTTGATGATAATTCTCGAGTAATTGTGCGCCTTTCTGGAACTGGAACTAAAGGTGCAACATTAAGACTTTACTTTGAGAAATTTTTCGATCCCCAACAGAATCTTTCGTTAAATCCTCAGATCGCTTTGAAACCTCTAATAGATGATTTAGATGCTTTATTGAACATTTCAAAACTTACTCAAATGGAAACTCCTACAGTAATTACATAGAATTGAAAGTAATGATTTTTTGATTTTATTTATATGCATTCAGAAAGTTTATTTACTAATTATTCTCAAATAGAAAACAATGCACCTTTGGCAGATAAATTAAGACCAAAGAATTTGGAAGATTTTTTTGGTCAACAACCAATCCTGAATGAGAATTCGCTTTTAAGAAGTGCAATATTAAACGATAAGATTAGTAATTTTATTTTTTCTGGCCCTCCGGGAGTTGGAAAAACTACTCTCATTGAAATTATTTCTTTTAATACGCGGTCAAAATTAATTAAGTTAAATGCAGTATTATCAAGTGTTAAAGAATTAAGAAATGAAATCGCTAATGCAAAAGATAGATTAATAAATTCAAAAAGAAAAACAATTTTATTTATCGATGAGGTTCATAGATTTACATCAGTTCAGCAAGATGCTTTATTACCTTCAATAGAAAATGGAACTATAACTTTTATTGGTGCTACAACTGAAAACCCTTTTTTTGCTGTTAATAAAGCTCTTGTTAGCAGGTCTCGTATTTTTACATTACTGCCTTTGGCAGAAAATGATTTGCAGAAAATAATACAAAAAGTCATTACTCACTATTCAAAACAAAAAAATTCAAAAAAGGTTTATTTAACTCAAGATGCTATAAGTCATTTAATTAACTTTTCTGGTGGAGACGCAAGGACATTAATCAATGCTCTAGAGATGGCCATAGAAACAACTTCTGAAAATGATACGAAAGAAATTAATATTAATCTTTCAATAGCAGAGGATGCACTACAAAAGAAAAATATTGTTTACGATAAAAATGGTCAAAATCATTACGATGTAATAAGTGCCTTTATTAAGTCCATAAGAGGTTCTGATCCAGATGCAACTTTATTCTGGCTTGCGAATATGCTGGAGGCTGGTGAAGATCCTAATTTTATTTTTAGAAGACTACTTATATCTGCCAGTGAAGATATTGGAATAGCTGATCCTAATGCCATAGTAGTTGTACAATCCTGTTGTGATGCTTTTGATAGAGTTGGTTTTCCAGAAGGGTTATATTTTTTAACGCAGGCTTCTTTATATTTAGCTATTTCTCCAAAAAGTAATAGTACGAAAAGTATTTTTAAAGCAATTGAAACAATCAAATCCACCAATGCTTTTGATGTTCCACTTCATTTAAAAAATAATTCTAATAGTTATGTCAATCCTCATAATTATCCAGGAAATTGGTTCGGACAAGAATATCTTCCTAAATCTTTAAGAGGTTTAAAAATATGGGAACCAAATAATAATGGATGGGAGAAAAGTAAATATGACGAATTACGCAAAAGAAAAGAAAACTAAAAATTTTTCGAACAACAAATAGTCTCAGAATCCAGAGAAGTTTGTTCTAAGTATGCTAATTCTATAGTTCAATTTAGAAATTAATTTGAAACTAATTTAAATGTAATTTTTTTCTTATGGATTAACTTTTTAGGCTTTTCAGAATATTGCCAATGTTTGATGTCTTTATATAATTTTCTATGATCCCATTTTATTGTTGTTTAAACAGCACATGATTGATTCAAAATCATAGTTTTTGTCAATTTTTTCTTATGGGCTTAATGATTTGCTTGAAAAAGTATTTTTTTGCAAAATTTATATGATTAAAATTTCTATTTTTACTTTGAATATCAATGTCTATTTTGTTTTTTTGTCAAGGTATGATTATCGCATCTTTGCGATGACTTAAGCTTATGATTCCAAGGTTTGGAGGTAGTCCTGGAGGCTCTCAAGGATTTGCATTTATAGGAATTTGTAATGGATCTAAATCAATAAGTGTTGATAATGATTTTCTTAAGTAAGTTCTAGATTCTATAATTTTTTTGATCTTAAATCTGAAAATTTTTTGCAGTTTTAATTTCTTCTATTGTTGCTACGTCTTGTACACCTTTAAACTCATAAAACCAAATTTTTGGTATTTTATATTCATACTTATTAATAATTGCAATGGCTCTTAAGGTTGGTGACAAAGCACCAGAATTTAAATTAAAAGATTCTTACGAGAACGAAGTATCTCTCAGTGATTTTCAAGGTAAAAGAATAATACTATATTTTTATCCAAAAGATAATACTCCAGGATGTACTAAGGAGGCTTGCAATTTTAAAGAAAACTGGGATTTGCTCCAGAAAAATAACATAATTGTGCTTGGTATTAGTAAAGATAATGCTGTTTCTCATCAGAAGTTTATAGAAAAATTTAACTTACCTTTTATTCTTTTAACTGATTCTGAACCTTTTAAAGTTTCTACTGATTACGATAGCTATGGGCTTAAGAAATTTATGGGAAAAGAATATATGGGAATGATGAGAAATACATTTTTGATTGATACTGATGGTAAAATCGAAAAAATTTACTTAAAGGTAAAAGCCGCAATAATGGCTGATCATATAATCGCAGACCTAGGCTTAAAGTAACTTTTTGAGAGATAGGTGGTGAATAATTAGTCCTTCCATAACTAAATTGGGAACATTGATAATATTTTTTTTCTTAGTTTTTAAATATTTTGTGAGAAATTGTGAGTCTCCTCCACAGGTTATCAAGATATCCGTGAGTGGGTTAAATGAACTATTAATAACTCCTGTAAGCGAGTTGAAAACTCCTTTTAAAATTGCTTCTTCTGTATTAATTAAAAAATCTTTTGTTGGAATATTATAATTTTTGGGAATTTTGAGATTTTTTGTATTTTGTTCCATTGATTTTAATTGTGTTAGAAAGCCTGGAATTAATTGACCACCTATGATAGATCCATTTGAATTTAGTTTTGTTATTGATAATATTGTTCCAAAGTCTGCAATTAGCAAATCTTTTTTTAAAGGGTTTTCAATAATTTTTAAAGCTGCAAGACAGGCAAGAGCTCTATCAACTCCAAAATAATCAGGGAGATTTGATAACTTAATATCTTTAGTTTTTATTTCATTTTCTTCTTTCAGCAAGAAATTAGGTAATTTTCCTACAGAGGCCCAAATTAACTGATGAAGATCTAAATTTTCTGGAATTTTATACTCTTTTTGGGTATGGAAGAATTTATATTGATTATGAGAATACTTAGCCCAATGAAGCCTACTATTGCCAACTAATAAAAAATTTGTATCTGAGACCATTTTTTATGATCAATTTAATTATTAGTGTGTAATCCACATTCTTGTTTAATCCCCCCAAATCTTGTAGCTCTACCTTTTTTATCCATGCCATCAGGATTACTGGAGTGCCAATCTCCTACAGTAGAATAACCTTTACTAAACAGTGGATGAGCAGGTAACTTATTTTCTTCCATGTAGTAAAAAATATCTTTATTTGTCCAATTTAATAAAGGCCTTAAAGAAAGTCTTCCTCGAATTACATCAAGGAATTTCATTTTGTTTCTATTTTCTGTTTGACTTGATCTAACACCACTTGCCCAGCATTGAACATTATATTTGCCTAGACCTTTTTCTAAAGGTTTTATCTTTCTTAATTCATGATACTTATCTAAATCACTTGTTTTATTGGTTTCCCACAGTTTTCCGTGTATAGCTTCCATTCTTGCTGGGGATAATTCACTTTGCAGAACTTTTATTTCTAAGGACAATTCGTTAATAAGCTTTTCGGCGTAATGGTATGTTTCTGGAGGTAAGTAACCTGTATCTATCCAAAATATTTTGATTTTTCTTTGCAGACATAATTGATTGACCATATTTAGAAGGACTGAGGACTGTATACCAAAACTTGTTGTAATTGCAAATTGATTATCAAACTCTTTATAACCCCATATCAGCATTTCGTGAGGAGTCATATCTACTAGCTCTTCATTGTATTTCCTTAATTTAGGTTGAATATCTTTGTGGATGTTTTCAATCATTCTTCAGGTTGGTTATGAGATTAATGTTATTTCGCTCAATTTTAAAATTATTCGTATAGTTTAATAATACATTTATGCATAACAATATTTCGCTAATGAAATCAATACAAAAACCAATAGTAATAGTTGGGGCAGGTTTTGCAGGTATGACAGTTGCTTTGAATTTAAAGAATCTTAATCCTTCCTTACCGATTGTTGTAGTGGATTCTGCATCCAACTTTATATTTAAACCTTTAATGTATGAAGTTTTAAGTAAAGAAATAAGTATTTGGGAAGCCACACCAAAATTTGCTAATATTTTTTCTGATGCAGGTATAACTTTTTTAAAAAATTGTTTAACAAAAATTTCCTTCAAAGATAATATTCTTGAATTTAGTGACGAATTAAAATTAAGTTATCAATATCTTGTGATTTGTACAGGATCTATTCCAAATAGTTTTTTAATAAAAGGTGTAGGTGAAAATTGTTATTTTTTTAATGATCTTAATGATCTCAATAAATTAAAATCTGTTTTAAAAAAATCACAAAAAACTTCCTATCATAAAAAGTTATTCATAGTTGGGGGTGGTCCCTCTGGCATTGAGTTGGCATGCAAAATTAAAGATATATTTAAAGACCAATTTGAGATAAATGTGATAGAAAAATCAAATGAAATTCTTAATAGAAACAAAATTTTTAATAGAGAACAAGCAGAGAGAGCATTAGAAAAAAGAAAAATTAATGTTCTTTTGAATTCCACAGTTAAAGAAGTCTCAGAAAGCAAAATTAGTATTTCTAGTGAGGGTGGAATAACTTCTTTGGATAAAGACATTGTTATTTGGAATGCAGGTGTTACGGCTAATTTGTCTTATTTGGAAACTGATGAAATAAAAAGAAAATATGGAAGAATTTTAGTTAATAAAAATTTGCAAATAGAAAATCAGAACAACTGTTTTGCTATTGGAGATATTTCAATCATTGAAGGGATGGAGGATTTACCCTTAACAGCTCAGGTTGCTATGCAGGAAGGAAAACATCTCGCTAAAAATCTGGAACTATTATTTCAAGAAAAAGATCCTTTGCCATTTGAATTTCAAGACAATGGTGAAATGATTAGTTTAGGCATAGGGGAGGCTTCAATTGCCGCAATTGGAATTACTTTGTCGGGGAAATTAGCTTTTGAGGCAAGAAGACTAATATATGCCTCCAAGTTGCCTGATATTAATGAAAGCTTAAAATCTGCATCCTCATGGATATTCCAAAAGAAATCTATTTTTAAGAAATTTTTAAAGAAAAATAATTTTAATTAAACTTTTTTGCAATATTGTTTTTAGGTATATTTAGTTAAATAAGTTTGATATGAATTTAATTACAGTTGCTAGTAATAATTTTGATGCCTTCATAACGGTAGTGGTTTTAATAATGTCAATAATTTTGTTTATCAAAAATACCATTGCACCAGAATTGACTGGTTTATTATGTGTTGGAATATTTATTGCTACAGGGGTTCTGCCCCCTGACAAAGCTTTAGCTGGCTTTGGAAGCCCATCCTTAATCACTCTTATGGGTTTATTTGCAGTTTCTTCTGCATTATTTAAAAGTGGTGCCTTAGACAGAGTAAGAGAATTGATTTCTTCTGAAAGTATTAGAACGCCAAGGAAATTAATTTCATTAATAGCTTTTTTGATTGCTCCAATATCTGGAATTGTACCTAATACACCAGTAGTGGCTTCATTATTACCTCTAGTAGAAGGTTGGTGTGAGCGGAGAAATATTTCACCATCTAAAGTATTGTTACCTCTTTCTTTTGCTACCTTATTAGGTGGAACTTTGACATTATTAGGTAGCTCAGTAAATCTTCTTGTAAGTGATATTAGTCAGCAATTAGGTTATGGAGCTTTAGAGTTATTTAGTTTGACTTCAATTGGAATTCCTGTGTGGCTCATAGGTACAACCTACATGATTTTAGTTTCTGACATGCTTTTGCCAGATAGAGGAAGAGACAAAGATTTTATTAAGAATGGTGACATGAATGTTTACTTTACTGAAGTTACTATTCCCTCTGAATCAGAACTAGTTGGCCAATCTGTTAGGAATAGTAGATTGCAAAGACGATTTGATGTTGACGTTCTCGAGTTGCAGCGAAATGGAAAAGTTATTCTCCCTCCTCTGGCGGATAGAAAGATTGAACCGGATGATAGATTGATAATTCGTGTAACAAGAGCAGATTTATTCAGACTGCAACAAGAACATACAATTTTGTTAGGAGAGAATAAAAGATCTTTTGGAGGAACTAATATTTTTTCTGATGATGAAGGTACTAAAACTTTTGAAGCTTTGTTACCGGCTGGGTCAACTCTCGCTGGTGCAAGTTTGAGAGAATTAAGATTCAGGCAGCGTCATAATGCAACAGTTTTGGCACTGAGAAGAGGTCAGCAAACTGTTCAAGAGAGATTAGGTCAAGCTGTTTTAAGGGCTGGAGATGTTCTATTATTGCAAGCTCCTTTAGACTCAATAAGAGGTTTGCAGGCTAGTAATGATTTGCTTATTTTAGATCAATTCGAAGATGATTTACCTGTCTTGATAAAAAAACCTATATCGATTGCCATTGCAATAGGAATGGTGCTTTTGCCCTCTTTTACAAATGTTCCATTAGTAGGGTCAGTGCTTTTAGCAGTTATTGCAATGGTTGCTTTTGGATGTTTAAGACCTGCAGAAATACAAAAATCAATTAGGTTAGACGTTATTTTATTGCTGGGTTCTTTATCATGTTTTAGTGTTGCTATGCAAGTCACAGGATTAGCAGATTTAATTGCACTAAATCTCAATTTTGTTCTCAATGGGATGCCTATGTATTTTGCACTAGTCATAATTTTTATATCGACCGTTATCCTTACCCAATTTATTAGTAATGCTGCTTCGGTTGCGTTGATTTTGCCTGTTGCTATTGAATTGTCAAATGTTTTAGGTATTTCGCCTGGAGCTTTAATAATGCTTGTTTTATTCGGTGCAAGTCAATCTTTCTTGACTCCAATGGGTTATCAAACAAATTTAATGGTTTACGGGCCAGGAAGATATAGATTTTTTGATATTGCAAAATACGGAGCTGGATTAACACTTATAATGTCTTTTACAGTACCAGCATTAATAATTTTAAATTTCAGATAAATAAAGTGAAATTCACAAATATTGTTTATCAGTTAAAAGATGCTTACAGAAAACTATCTGTACCTCAATTTACTATTGTTACGGGGTTATGTATTATTTTTTTTGGAACTTTAATTTTGAGTTCCCCTTTATGTTCATCTTCAAAGGTTGGTTTGTGGGAAGCATTTTTTACATCTACTTCTGCTATAACCGTTACTGGCTTAAGCATAATAGATATTGGTGTTGATTTAAATTTCTTTGGTCAAGTTTTCTTGGCTTTTTTGCTTTTATCAGGTGGTCTAGGATTAATGGCTATTACGACATTTTTACAAGGTTTTGTTGTAAAGGGGACAAAGCTTAGAACTAGGTTAGACAAAGGAAAGACTCTAGATGAATTTGGTGTTGGAGGAATTGGTCGAACTTTTCAAAGCATTGCTATTACTGCAACTTGTATCATATCTTTTGGGGCAACTATTTTATATTCTTTTGGATTTGTAGATATTCAAAATAATTGGGAAAGACTTTGGTCCTCCATTTTTCACAGCATCTCTGCATATAACAATGCAGGTTTTTCTTTATGGTCAAATAGTCTCCAAGACTATAGAACAAATTTTTTGGTTAATAGTGTGTTTGTTTTTCTCATTGTGATGGGTGGACTGGGATGGCGGGTTATTGATGATATTTGGAGTAATAAAAAAAATCTTTCATATAAAAAATTGAGCCTTCATTCTAGACTAGTTATTAGGACAAGTTTGTCTCTAATATTATTCGGGTCATTAGGATTCTTTATAACTGAATCATTGCTAAATAGTCAATTTTTCAATGATTTGAATTTGTTTGAAAGGTTAATATCATCAATCTTTGAAACAGTGAGTGCAAGAACTGCTGGCTTTACAAATTACCCGATCTCCTTGAACTCTATCTCAGATACAGGGCTCTTGTTATTAATGACGCTAATGTTTATTGGAGCAAGTACAGGAGGTACTGGAGGAGGAATAAAAACGACTACATTTATTGCTTTAATGGCCGCAACTAGATCAACTTTAAGAGGTCAGAAAGATGTAATTATTAGCAATAGATTAATTTCAGATAAGGTTATTTTAAAGGCAGTTGGAATCACAGTAGGATCATTGCTTTTCGTTCTTTTAATGGCAATGCTGCTAAGTACAACTAATACTTTTGTTAAGAAAGAATCTTTCACATTCCTAGAAATTCTGTTCACTTGCATATCTGCATTTGCAACAGTTGGCTTTGATATTGGATTAACTGCAAAATTAAATCATTTTGGGCAATTTATTCTTATTATCGGTATGTTTGTGGGCAGACTTGGTATTCTTTTGCTATTGAGTGCACTTTGGCAGGCTCTTTATAAGAGTAGAATAGATAGACAAAAGAGGATTGGCTATCCTAGGGCTGATCTTTATGTATAGGATTGACTGAGTTTTATTATGGCTGATTGGTGGCAGTGGTCTCAAAATAGAGAAAAAGAAGCTCTAACTTTTGCAGTCGTTGGTGTTGGCAGATTTGGAACAGCTGTTTGTAGAGAACTTATAAGTAACGGTGCAGATGTTTTGGCTGCAGATTATTCGGAAAAAGCTATTGATGATTTGAGACAATTGGAACCGTCGATAGAAGCTAGAGTTGTAGATTGTACTGATGAAGAGTCTATGAAAGAATCTGGAATTCTTGAAATGAATACTGTTGTAGTAGGTATAAGTGAACCTATTGAAGCTAGTATAACTACAACACTTATTGCTAAGGATAGTGAAGGTAGCAAAGTGAAAAGAGTAATAGCTAGAGCTACGAGTGACCTTCACGAGAAAATGTTAAAAAGGGTAGGTGCAGATAAAGTTGTCTTCCCTTCAAGAATGCAAGGAGAAAGATTAGGTTTAGAACTAGTTAGACCAAATCTAATTGAAAGATTGGAACTAGATAACCAAACTGGTATAGATGAAATAACTGTTCCAGAGGAATTTATTGGAAGATCTTTGAGAGATTTAAATTTGAGGAAAAATTATTTAGTCAATGTTCTTGCAGCTGGACCAGCTGAAGAGTTAACAGTTAATCCTCCCGCAAAATATATTTTGGAAAGAGGAAATATTTTGGTAGTTATGGGAAAAACTGCAGATTTACAGAAATTACCCCAAAATTAATTATTCTTAATCAGATTTTTTATAGTATCTAATCCTTTGAGGAGCTTTTTTTAATCTTCTGACGCTTTGCTTTTCAAGTTCGTCTCTAAATTTATCTGTATTTAAATTATGTTCTGAGACCAGTGATTTGCCCTCTTTCTCGAAATATTTTTTTATGCCTTCTTGTATTAAAACTTTTGCCATATTACTAACTGTCCTAGATTCATTACTTGCTAAGATAGTTAGTTGCTCACATACTAATTCTGGAAGAACTACTTGTATTCTAGGGGATTTTGGCTTCCCATTTGTTGAATTTTGACGGGTAGCCATGAGTCAAAGTGGATAACTGTTACTTATTAGTATACACAGTTAGTCAAGGATACTATCTTTGTGTATATTATTAGTATGGAAACATATGTCCTTATCAATTAATTGTTTTTATTGCCCCATGAAAAATTCAAGAAAACTTGATTCACCTAAAAGGTCGATAATTGATAAAAAGAAAAAAAGATTAGTTAATCCTGACTATAACGATAATGATAATAGTGATGTTTTGGTATCAGCGGTAATTAGTCCATATTTGTTAACTCATCTACACCATATTCTTCAACAGTCTGAGTATTATGCGCAAAAAGATGGTAGAAAATCTCATGCAGCTAACTTTGCCAAACTAAGAAAGGTGTTATGTTTAGACGCAAGAAGCATGGCAGATGCATCAGCAAAAGAAATAAAAGATACAGATAATGATTTATCTGTTAATAAATATAATGAACAAAATGTAGCTTAAAGTAATAGTCTATTAATAAATAGATTTTTAAAAACATGTCCAGTAATGCCGAAAAGCTCTATAAGTTAATAGCAAAAGACTCCAAAAAGAAACAAAGTTTGTTTATGACAGCCTTGACTAATCCCAAAAAAGCCTTAGAAAAAATATGCGATATTGGTAAAGAGTTAAATATTGCTGTCACTAAAGAAGAGGTTATTGAATATTTGAGTACTATTGACGATGAAGCAACTAAAATGTGGTTAGTTAAGGCTCGAGGAGGTCTTTAGGCAAAGGCTTCGAATAATTATTGTTTTGATTCGACATTGGTTTTATTCTTTTGTTGTATCCACCTCCACCTGCTAAAGTCCAAAAAAACCAGTAACTTGGAATTGCAAGAGCTGCAGCTATAAAAATCACTACAATTTGTTCTATTCTTTTCATAATTCAATTTTATTCCACAAAATATTTTTTAGTTAATAAGCCTAAAATTTTGTAAATTCTATTTTTAAAACAGTGATTAGATTCGAAGATATAAGCAAAATATACTCTACAGATGTTGTTTTAAAAAATATTAATTGGGAGATTAAGAAAGGTGAAAAAGTTGGCTTAGTTGGTTCAAATGGGGCAGGTAAATCAACCCAATTTAAGATTTTAATTGGAGAGGAAGATCAAACAAGTGGGACGATCATCAAAGAGGGAAATCCTAAAATTGCTCATTTAAAACAGGAGTTTGATTGTAACTTGAATGTTTCAGTGAGAGAGGAATTAGAAAGTTCTTTCAAAGATATACAAGTTGTTGCTTTTAAACTTTTAGAAATTGAGAATAAAATGAAATTATTGGATATAAAAAAAGATTCCGATGAACTTGAAATATTAGTAAATCAACTCGCAAAATATCAAGCAGAATTTGAAGCTTTAGGTGGTTATAAAATGAAATCTGATGTAGAAAAAATATTACCAAAATTGGGTTTTTCTATCGAAGATGCTGATAAATTAATTGGAAATTTTTCAGGTGGTTGGCAGATGAAAGTTGCTCTAGGAAAAATAATCTTACAAAAACCAGATTTACTTTTACTTGATGAACCAACTAATCATTTAGATTTAGATACTATCTTCTGGCTAGAAGAATATCTATCTTCGCTTAAGATTGCAATTATTATAATTAGCCATGATAGATATTTTTTAGACAAATTATGTAAAAAAATAATTTTTATAGATAGGGGAATATCTGAAATATATAATGGGAATTATTCTTTTTTTGTTGAACAGAAATCTTTAAATGAAGAATCACAAAATAAAGCATATCAATTACAGCAAAAAGAAATTGAAATACAGAAGAAGTATATAGAAAGATTTAGAGCTAGTGCAACTAGAAGTTCTCAAGCCAAGAGCAGAGAAAAACAATTAAAAAAGATTTCTAAAATTGAGGCTCCTAGAGCAAAATCAAAAAGTCCTGCTTTTCGTTTTTCTGAGTGTCCTCGCTCAGGAAAATTAGTTCTAAATATCAAAAATTTGTCTCATAGTTATGAGGATAAAATTCTTTTTTTAGATGTGAATTTAAAGATTTCTTCCGGGGAGAAAATAGCAATATTAGGACCTAATGGATGCGGTAAATCTACATTATTCAAAATTATTATGAAAAAAATATCTCCTGAAATTGGGGAAATTAATTTTGGTAAACATAATATAATTACCAGCTATTATGAACAGAACCAGGCTGAAGCACTTGCACTTGAGGAAAAGGTTATTGATTTAATATGTAATAAATCACCAGAATGGTCTCAAAAACAAGTAAGAACATTTTTAGGAGGTTTTGGTTTTCAAAATGAAACTGTTTTTAAATATATTAAGCAACTTAGTGGGGGAGAAAAGGCAAGATTAGCATTGGCTCTTATGATTATGAATCCAAGTAATTTTCTGCTATTGGATGAACCAACTAATCATTTAGATTTGCAATCTAAAGAGAATTTAGAATTAGCAATTAAGAATTATAAAGGTTCATTATTAATAATTTCTCATGACCGATATTTTATTTCAAAAGTTGCAAATCGAATTATTGAAATTAAAGATTCAAAGTTATTTTCATATAATGGTAATTACGAATATTTTTTAGAAAAAAGATAAATTACAAAAAATTAGTAATTAAAAAATAATTCTTTTACGAAAATGACGTTTACTTTTAACAAAGTTTACATTTAGCTAGGCAAGATCACTCATTTATCTTTACATAGTTTCCTTTTATTGTTTAATCTTAAAAATACAAAAATAAGTTTTTAATAATTGATATGAAAAATTATGATTTGAAGAAAAAAAAGTTGCTAATTTCTGATCCTATTGAAAATTATTTTGAATGCATTTCTAGCTGTGATATAAAAGATGGAAATTGTATTTCTAGGTGTGTGGAAATACTTAAACAATACGATAATTGAAATATTTAATTTTATTGTAGATTAGTAATATCAGTTGGTATTACTTTAATTCCAATAAATTTATTTCTACGTTTTAATAAAATATTTATTTGCTTATTAATACCATTTTTACTTATTTCACTTATTACGTCTGAAGCGGTTTCGATTTCTTTATTACCCACTTTTATAATGATGTCATCTATCATAATTCCACTTTTTTCCGCTGGACTATTCGGGACTATATAACCAACTTTTACAACATTTTTATTTGTTTCAAAATTACTGTCATCTATCAGGCTTATTCCAATCATAGGATGAATCGCTTTGCCATTATTTATTAGTTGATAGGCAATTTCCTTTGCTCTATTGATTGGAATTGCAAAACTTAAACCTGCTCCTGGACCTGATCTGATCAAGGTATTAATACCAATTACTTCTCCACTGCTATTTAATAGTGGACCTCCAGAATTTCCAGGGTTAATGGCAGCGTCAGTTTGAATAAGCTCAAGTTTTTTATCGTATATACCTAATTGAGTGACGTTTCTTTTTAGATTACTAATAATGCCAAGCGTAACTGTATTTTCAAGGCCGAATGGATTTCCTACTGCGATTGCCCAATCCCCAACTTTAATTTTTGTTGAATCTCCTAATTGTGCTTTTGGCCAAGGGCCTTTTCCTTCAATCTTAAGCACAGCCAAATCGGTAAAAAAGTCTTGCCCTATTAGTTTACCTTTCAATTTTTTGCCGTTGGTTAAACCAACAATCACACTATTGGATCTATTTACGACATGAGCATTTGTCATTACAAGTCCGTCTGCAAATATAAAACCACTTCCTTGGCTTTGTTCTATTCTTGGTTGATTGTTGTTAGGTAAATCTAATCCAAAAAATCTTTCAAAATATGGGTCGAAAAATAGTTTATGATCGTTTGGAAATTTTCTTTTTTTAACATATCTTTGAGTCTCAATTGTTACTACAGAAGAGCCAGTTTTTTCTACAGCTTTAGTTATGAAAGATTTGGTGGAATATTTATTAGTATCATTAAATCTTGTATTAATTAATGGTTGGGATATTATTTTTGATGGGCAAAAGATACCCATTGTAATTAATGAAGAGAGTAATAATTTCTTGTGGCTTAAGCTTTTCAATCTTAATTTTTTTATGTTTTCTGAATAGTTCTGATACACAATATTTTTTTAGTTTAAATAATAACTATTTTAAAAAAAAAATTTAGTTATGAGAAAAACTTATTAAATTAAAATAGCTAATTTTCTTTTTTTCGGGTTATTATATAGTTCTTACTACTAATTTATTTATAAGTTTGATGAGTATTCTATTTCCAATCATATATTCTGCAGCCCTTACTTATCTGGTGTGGAAAGCTTTTAGAGTGATGTCTAATGGATGGGGAATATCTGGGATAGAAAAAAAACGTTCCAATATCTCGAACTTCAAACAAAAAAAATACACAATTCATCCTGAATTGCTTGATAATGCAGGTAATATAACAGAAGAGGAACTACTAACTGTTAGATTTTCAAATGATAATGATTCTTCCTTAGAAGAAAAGGGTTCAACAAATGATTAATTGAATTAAATTTAAGGTAAAAACAATTGGAATTAAGAACTAAAATTGTCTCAGCAGTAATAAGATCTCTTAAGTTGCCACCAAGGTTTCGTTTAAAAATGATTAAAGAAGATCCTGTTAGGCTTGAATTAAGCCTAACTCCTTCTTATGGCAAAAAGCCAATCATTGTTGGTTTAGTAGAATCTTTAGACTTGGTAGCCCGAAGAGATAGAGAAGGCAGAATACCTAGAGATCTTCAAGGAACTTGGGATTGGACAGTAAGACATGGAAAAGTAAGCACTGGTGGTTGGAATCCTATGTTAAAGGAAGCTTTGCAAACAATGTTTGATACAGGATTGCCCGCGATTATATATGAGGAATTAACTGGAGATGAGTATCGACCTGTTGATGGTATTAGACATGTTAAATAATTAATTTATTATTTATCATAAATTCTTCCTCATAACGTTAAAATAATTAAGTAAATAGAGTAGTTAATTATGACTGATGAAAATCAAACTAGATTTGGCTTTGTGAATTTTGCTGAAACTTGGAATGGTCGTATGGCCATGATGGGTATTTTAATTGGTCTTGGTACTGAATTAATAACTGGACAAAGTATCCTTAGACAAATTGGAATAGGTTAGTTTTTATTTTATTTCTTCTGCCTTAACTTCTATAGTACTCTCACTAGGCCTTTTATTGAATTGATTTCTTTGACTAATATTTTCTAAATCTGCACCACAATTCGTGCAGGTTTCACTTAAACCTAGGGATATTGCACCACAATTATTACATGTAGAGATTTTTGATTTGTAATAGTTAAAACCTATAAAAACTAACAGTAATAACAAAATAGGAATTAGAAATAAAATTAATAGGATATTACTTACAAGGCTTAAAACAAAATTAATTCCAAAAATAGGAATAATTATCATTATGATTAACGAATAAGTAAGTAAATTCTTATTAGCTTTAAGAAAATAATTCATTTTAGTTACTAGTATCTCGTATGTCTTCTATTATTTACTAGGGACATTCTAGCAATAACAACGCTCCAAGACTGTCCAAAATATAAAATTACTCCTAGTAGCCAGACCCACAAAGTAAGTACTAGAAAACCTCCAATAAAACCATATGCCTGGAATCTTGCGCCAAGTGAGAGAATACTTTTACTTACTGCCAGGTTTAATGTCGTTAGGCCAATTCCAATTAGAAAAGATCCTGGCAAGAGTGGTCTCAAAGGAACTTTTCTACTAGGTAAGAGCGCTTGTAACAAAAGAGCCATCAAAGAGAATCCAATTAATGGTATTGCAAATTGACCAACTTGTAATAGCGGTAACTTTAGCAATAAATGAGAAATTAAATTATTAGATTTTGAAAGATTTTCTAAAACATTACTTGGGATCATTCTAAGATTCGCGCTAATCTGATCTAATACCATTAAGAAACCTATAAAGAAAACTATTAAAAAAGCTTCAATTCTATTTCGGAGAAACCTCGAAGCTTGCTCCCTCCAAGCAGCATTTACTTTTTTAGAGGGAAGTTCGTCCTCCCATAGCCTATCTGAACCTCTTTGGAGAGATAAATATGCATTTCCTGCTGTAAAAAGCAAAAACATAGCACCTAGAATTCCTGCTCCAAAACCTTGATCTATTAAATTAATTAATGTTGTTTCTACTAATTCAACTACTGAAGGAGGTAAAAGCTGAGCAGCAATGGAAATTATTTGTTGATCTAATCCTTCTTGTTTTCCTAGAAACCACGATGCTATTGAAAGAGAAATTAGAAGAATAGGAAAAAATGATTGTAATGTGTAATAAGCAAATGCAGCGCTTAAATCAATACAATCAGATTTGCTCCATCTCTCACAAGCTCCCCACAAACTTTTCAGAACCCAGGTTAAGCTGTGCTGCATATTTATTTTCTTCAAATATTTGTCTTAATGTATTTTTTTATTGTATCCAATTAAGAAAGTTTTCAAGCAATTATTGATATTATGATGCAACTATTTTTCCAATAATAAATTACCCCATGGCTTTAAGATTGAAATTTTTTCTATAGATCTACAAGCAATTAATGGAAAATTAACATCGCTCATGTTTTGTCCTGAAATTAATTTCAAAGGATCTGTTTCTAACCACTTTATAGAACAATTTAGTTCTTCTAATAAAAGCCAGGCAGCTGCAATATCCCATATCTTGGGAGTTGATTCTATTGCTCCGAAAGTTTGTCCCATAGCTACACTTGTTAAATTTAAACTAGATACACCTAAGAGTCTGATTTTGCCAGGAAATACTGAGTTTGGTTTTTTTTGTAAAATTTTTATAGATCTACTGCACAAAGAAACGCATTCACTTTGGTGATTATTTTGGTTAGGGTTTATTTTTTGGTTATTTAACCAAACACCTTTACCTTTGATAGATACAAACTTTTTTTTCAATGTAGGGATTATTAAAAAAGAGGATTGAGGTCTTCCATCTACAAACCTTGCTACTGATATAGACCAGTATGGAATACCTGCAGCAAAATTTGTTGTCCCATCAAGTGGATCGACCACCCAATATGCTTTTGTATTAGGAATGGACTTTCCTCCTTCTTCACTAAGGACTCCCTCATCTGGAGCTATAGAAGCTAGACCCTCTACGATTGTTTTATCACTCCATAAATCACAACTTGTTATTAATGATCCGTCTGCTTTATTGCTCGCACTAATATTTCCAAAATCTTTTATTTGACGTTTACTAACTAACTCAAATAAAGAATCTAATGCAATTAGTTGATTATTAGTTAAATTTGTTTGATTCATATTGAATTATTGCAAATAGATTGTTTTTCTTTTATTTCATTATTATTGTTATCCATGCAATTTTTACTGATTTCAAGAAAAGTTAATCTTTCTAATTCATCTAGATTCAAGTTGTAATTATAAAGAGCATTAATATTTTTTGATTTCGCATTACTTAAGTCACTTTGTCTTAAGAGTACATCTTTTAGCGTTGAAATACCGACATCATATCTAAGTCTGGAAAGCCTTAAAGACTCTTTACTAGATTCAATTTCTTTAAGAGTTGAAATTATTTTCTCTTCATTTAATTTTAGATTCAAATAAGCTTTAGTAATATTTGTTTTTAAAACATTTTTTAGATTTTTAAAAGCATATTCTTCAGCTTCTGCGTCTGCGATTTTTGATTTGAAAGAGTTCTTATTCTGTCCGCCATTAAAAAGACTCCATGAAAAATTTAAACTTACTGTATTTGTATAGTTGGATCCTGATTTTTTTGAGTCAATACTAGTAGATAGAGAGTCGCCCTTGGAAAATGTAGTAGAGAATGTGTTGCTGATGTAAATCTTTGGCTTATTTTGAGATAAAAAACTATTTGCTTGGTTCCTTTTAATAGATTTTTGAAGAAGAAGGTTTTGTAAGGAAAGATTTTTATCTAAACCTTCATAAATATTTTTATTTAATTTATGATTCCAGAAACCTATTAGATTTTGCTCTTTATTAATTTCTAAATCTTCCTTTATGTTCAGAATCTCTTTAAGGGAAATTTTATTAATTTCATGTTCAATTTTCTTTTCATTAAGAGATTGTTTATCTCGAGATAATTGAGCTTCTGCTTCAAGAACTTCAAATTTTGTACCAATTCCTGCATCTAACTTTGCCTTAGCATTATTTAAACTTGTAATTGATAAATCAAGTGTGAATTTTTTATTTTTGATATCCTGATATGACTTCTGGTAGGTGTGATACCTCTGTCTTGCTTCTTGAATTAAATCTTTTTTCTTGATCTCATAATTATTTTCTGCAATTTTGAGATTTTCTTTGGCAATTGTAATCTCAGATCCTCTGAGGGGGTCGATTAAGTCCCAATTAATATTTATAGAAGGATTAGCCGTAAATTGTGAAGTTTTTAGCGTCTGCGAATTGCTACTATACTTTTTACCTGAGACATATTTTGGTAACCCGTTGGCTTGAAAATCTATTGATGGATATCTTTTAGCAATTTGACTAGAAAGGTTAAAGCTTGCAGAGGTAACTAAATTATGCAATGATTTCAACTCTTCATTATTTAAGATTATTTTTCCTATCTCTTGATAATTAATAAAAGGTGTATTTGATTTTTCTTCCAAAATTTTATCTATAAAGTCTTTTTTTTCGGTCGATAGTACTTCGAGAGAGTTAATAAATAGAGCGAGAGGCAAAAATAAGATAGGATTTATTACTTTTTTAAGCATTTGTTATGTTAATTGTTTTTTTAGATTTGCCAATCAAAGTATTTATAATATCATTTGAATCACTAAGAACGTGAATTTTGGTATTCAATTGATTTTCTACTTCTGTAATATTTTTATCATCTAAAAATAAATCAGTATTAATTTTTAGCATGATTGATGGTATGTAAATAGCCTCCCCTAAATCCTTATTTTGAAGTCCATTAATTAGGTCTTCTCCAGTTAGAAGTCCAGTTACGACTTGCTCTTGTCCCCAATAAATGCTTGGTAAGCCATATAAATTAATTGTCAATCCGTCAATTAAGTTTAATTTATTAACTGTAGGGAAAAGAGATTCATAAACTAATTTACCAACAATCCAACTAACTTTTTTTGGGTTTTTTATCTTCTGGGGTAGGTTTGTAGTCTGCTCACTTAATGTATTTAAAAAGCTTCTAATAGAGCCTACTCCATTAGATTCTTGTGGCATATTTTCGTAGGTTTTATAACTAGGTAAATTTTTACCAGCTATTAAATACCATTCGTCTGCTAGCCAACAAAAACGAGTTCCAAGAGTAATTTGTAGAGAGGCTTGAATTTTCTCTATCTGTTTAATCGTTTTTATTGCGTATTCTTTGCTTACTGGTTTCAATCCATCATTTTCAGGTCTAAATTTTGTAAGTCCTACAGGAACTATTGCAACTGAGAGTACTGTCTGAGAAGTTTTTTTGTGGAATTCAGCAAGTTCTAAAATTGATTTCTCAAGAATATCCCCATCATTTATATTTGGACAAACAACAATTTGAGCATGTATTTGAATAGAGTTTCTTTCAAACCAGGAAATTTGATCAAGAATCACTCCTGCTTGTTTATTTTTTAATAATTTTTCTCTTGTAGCGGGATCAGTGGCATGAACTGAAATAAAAAGTGGGGATAGTTTTTGCATAGCAATTCTTTCCCAGTCTTCTTTTTTTAAATTCGTAAGAGTTAGATAAGAGCCATAAAGGAAACTTAATCTATAATCATCATCTTTTATATAAAGGCTTTTTCTTTTACCATTTGGCTGTTGATCTATAAAACAAAATGGACATCTATTATTGCATTGCTTGATTGAATCAAATAATGCATCTTTAAAATTAATACCTAAATTAACGTCTTGATCTTTTTCAATACTTATATTGTGAATTTCATGATTTTTATCTAAAACTGATATGTCTAAAATTTCTTCACTAATGAGAATCTGATAATCAATTAAATCTCTTGGTTTTTTACCATTTATACTAATAATTGAATCACCTGATTCGAATCCTATTTCTTGAGCAATGGAATTAGTTTCAATACTTTCAATTTCTGCAGGTTTTATTTTATAAGTAATATTAGGAACCAAAAGATCATTGGGATCTTCTTTGTAATTAATTTCTTGCCACACAATTTAAGTCCAAATAGTCCTCTTTTTACTTATTCTAAACTTATATATGACTCAAAGTGTATTAAATACTTTTAAAATACTAGATAGAGATGTGAAATTAAGGGCCATTAATTTATTAAAATATATCATTCGCATTTTTTTAAAACACGATTTAAATTAATTAAAATAACTTAAAAACTTTAGTCATTGAAAGAATTAATTACAAAAACCTTGGAAGTGAAAGATAAATTAAACTATGAATTGGATAAGACAGTTGATTCATACGAAAATAGTTTTTTATCAAATCCTATATCTTTAAGATTATGGTCTTCTTTTTTTGTAATTTTACCGATTTTTGTACAAGCCCCTTGGGTTAGATTAGAACCAATAAGTGCTCTTTGTTTTACTTTTGTTATTCTCTTTGTGGCGTTTGTTTTGAATCAGAAAGGATCAAATAAGTGGTTTATTGTCAGTTCATTATTAATTGGTGTATCAGGCAGTTGGCTTGGTGGATGTTTATTCTGGGGATGGTTAAGCCCATTTCCTATACTACACATACCTGTTGAAGCGGTAGTTCTCCCATTAGCTTTAATTGGACTTGGTACTAATTGGAAAATAGGTTCAAGTTTTTATATCTCTTCTTTATTTGGAACTGCAGTTACTGACATTACAATATTTTTAATCGGAATAATGGATCAATGGAGGCAGGTCATTACAGCAGATTCAGAAAATGCACCTTTAATTCTTCAGAAAACCTCAGAAAATCTTATTCAAATCAAATCATTATCTATTATTGTTTTTGTTGCTTTTATACTTTGGTTTATTTCAAAAGAAATTTTTGACTTTGCGACGATCAATACGACTAATGGTAAAGCACTCTTAGTGTCCAGTTATGTAATTCAAACGACATTAATTGTTGATGCTATTTTTATTTTTTTAGCAATTCTGCAACCAACATTTAGTGGATTGGTTTAATGTTAAGACCTCCATTTTCGCAAGAACCGATACCAATAAATAATTGGGATGTAATCGTTATAGGCGCTGGAGCCGCTGGCCTTATGACTTGTCTTGAATTACCCTCAAATTTAAAAGTGCTTCTTTTGAACAGAAATACTAGTAAGGTATCTTCTAGTAGATGGGCTCAAGGCGGAATTGCATCTGTTGTTAGACAAGATGATTCATTTGATCTTCATGCTGAGGATACTTTAAAAGCAGGAGATGGACTTTGTGATTTTCAAGCTGTAGAAATGCTAGTTAAAGAAGCTCCAGGATGTGTAGAAAGGTTGCAGAATTTAGGTATGATTTTTGATCAAAGTTCTGATCAACTAGCTACTACCTTGGAAGCAGCCCATTCACGAAGAAGAGTCTTACATGTTAAAGATCGTACGGGAAGAGCATTAGTTGAAGTTCTAGAAGATCATATTGAGAATCAAAAAAATATTCTTCATTGCAGGGGTGTAAGGGTAACTGAACTTCTCATTGAAAATAAAGAATGTAGAGGTGTTCAGGTTCTTGATGGGGCAAATTTATATTGGATTAAATCTAGAGCTGTTGTTTTGGCTACAGGTGGGGGTGGGCACTTATTTACAAATACAACAAATCCTGCTCAATCTTCTGGTGAAGGGATTGCTCTTGCATGGAAAGCAGGAGCTGCTATCGAAGATTTAGAGTTCGTGCAATTTCATCCAACAGCTTTAAAATTTTATGGTGCACCTTGCTTCTTAATATCTGAGGCACTTAGAGGGGAAGGAGCGATTTTAGTTGATAAAAATGGTGAAAGTCCAGTTAAAAATCTTGAAAATCGTGATCTAGCTACTAGAGATCAGGTAAGTAGAGCAATTATGAAAAATATGCATGATAATAATGTAGACCATGTTGGCTTAGATCTTCGCTATATTGACCCAGAAAAAATTGTAGAGCGCTTCCCCACGATCTTAAGTCGATGTCAGGATTATGGCGTTAATCCTTTAAATGAGGTTATTCCCGTAGCTCCTGCAGCTCATTATTGGATGGGAGGTGTTAAAACTGATCTAAATGCATCTTCAACAAGAAAAGGATTATATGCCGTTGGAGAAGTCGCTTCTACAGGTGTGCATGGTGCTAATAGACTGGCAAGTAATTCACTGATGGAGTGTCTTGTTTTCGCAAGAAAAATGTCTTCAATTGTTTTGAATGATCTTTCTAAAGTTGAAAAATTTGATAGATCATTTCAAGAGTTTGATATTGAAGATCCTAAAGAAGATCAAATTTCTATAATTGTTGAAAAAATTGATGAACTAAGAAAACTATGTTGGTTAAATTTGGGTGTATCTAGAAATAAGGTAAATATGAGTAAATTTTTAAATTACATTCAAAATGATATAGATAAATTAAATAAAAATGATTTACTAAATAGTCTTGAAAAAATAAAATTTGATCAAAAAATAAAACTTAGTGAACGCAATAGAAGAGCATTAAATCTTTTACTTGATTTAAAGAATAGACAAATAACTACTATAACTTTATTAAAAGCTTGTCTATTTAGAGAGGAAAGTAGAGGAGGGCATTATAGAGATGATTTCCCTCATAAAGATAAAAATTGGGAATGCCATACTAGACAACAGTTAGATCAAAAAATTCACAAAAGATTTATTAAAAATTAAGATCTCCCTGATAGCCGGTTTTTGTTGCTAATTCATTTAAGTCACTCGTACCACTAATAATTTCTCCATTTATTTCCCAAGAAGGAAATCCACTGATTCCTTTCGTTTGGCATAGCTCATACTCATTATCTTTACCATCTTTAGCACACTCAACTACTTTTAATTCTTTAACTGCTTCCTTACCAAATAATTGTTTTTGATCGTGGCAATGCGGGCACCAATATGCACTATACATAACAATATTGTTTTCACTTAAAAATTTTGCAAATTTTACCTTCTGGGGAGAACTTGAAGTGGTAATTATTGGCGATACATTTTCAGTAGGACTTCTAACATCAATAGCATTAGAGGGGTCAACGTTAGTTGACCAAATTAGGCCACCTAGCAGAACACTAATGGCGACTACGAAACCTCTAAAAATCATGGGTTCTCTACTTTCAAACTTTGCTCCAATCATAGAAATTATAAAGATAGAAAACGATAAAATTGCTGAAAGTATACAAAAAAAGCAATATGCTTGAATCTTAAAAAACATTATATTGATCAATAGAAAGCTAAATGTTGATGACGCACAAGATATTAAAAATATTAACCACCACAAAAATTTATTTAGTTTTTCTTTTGGGGAAATTAGATTAAGTGAAAGTATTATTGTCAAAAGTAATATTGATAAATACGTTATAAATCCAGCTAATGAGAGAGGTATATTAACTTGATTATTTTTAAATAAAGTGCCCCAAGGACTATTTAAAACTGTTTCACAACCATTGTTTATCCCTGGGCATGAAAGTGAAGTAAATAATCCCCAATTTTTTAAAGTAATCGATCCTGTGTCAACTATGCCTATCGTGCTAAGAATTGCGATTATGATTTTGGGCCATTTAAAATCTTTTTTATTTCTTCTGTTTAAAGTCTTAATGGCCATACAAAAAGAAAGTTTGTTATTTACATTATCTATTCTAATATTATCTTGGCATGAGAGTTATATACGAAATGCTGTTTAAATCTTTTAATTCTTATTTTTCAAGTTGTGAAACAAAATAGTCCTAATATAAAAGAAAAAAAACTATCTAAGGTTGCATTCAGTCATGTTGGTTGTGAGAAAAATCTTGTTGATACTGAACATATGCAAGGCTTATTAGATAAAGAGGGTTATGAAGTTGACAGCAATATAAATGATGCAAATGTTGTTGTTGTAAATACTTGCAGTTTTATTGAAACAGCTAGAGAAGAATCTATTAGAAAAATTCTAGAATATACAAATCAAGGAAAGGAAGTAATAGTTGCAGGCTGTATGGCTCAGCATTTTAAAGATGAGCTTATAAAAGAAATACCTGAAATAAAAGGTTTGGTTGGAACAGGAGATTATCAAAAGATAGCCAAGGTTTTAGACAGAGTAGAAAAAGGGGAAATCGTTAATGAAGTTTCAAAAATACCTGAATTTATTGCAGATGAGGAAACGCCTCGTTTTGTAGATAAAAATAAATTTGTAGCTTATCTTCGCATTGCTGAAGGCTGCAACTATAATTGTGCTTTTTGTATTATTCCTAAGTTGAGAGGTCCTCAAAGAAGTAGAACAATAGAATCTATAGTTTCAGAAGCTAAAAGTCTTGCAAAAAAGGGTATTCAAGAAATCATATTAATTAGTCAAATAACAACTAATTATGGTCAAGATATATATGGAAAACCATCATTAGCCAAACTTTTGAATGAGCTTTCTAAAGTTCCAATTCCTTGGATAAGGATACATTATGCTTATCCAACAGGTTTAACTGATGAAGTTATTAGAGCTTTCAAAGATTCAAAGAATATTGTCCCTTACTTTGATTTGCCACTTCAGCATAGTCATCCAGATGTGTTGAAGAGTATGAATAGACCTTGGCAAGCTTCTTTGAATCAATCAATTTTGGAGAAAATTAGAGAAGAAATTCCGTCTGCTGTATTAAGAACTAGTCTCATTGTTGGTTTCCCAGGAGAAAAAAAAGAACATTTTGAACATCTTCTCGAATTTTTGGATAGGCACAAATTTGATCATGTGGGAGTGTTTATTTTTTCTCCTGAGGAAGGAACTTCAGCTTTTCATTTGCCAAATAAAGTATCTCCAGAGGTTGCAGAGGCAAGAAAAGATAATGTTATTTCAGTTCAACAAAATATCTCTAAAGATAAAAATCAGACATATGTTGGTTTAAAAATGAAGATTTTGGTAGAAAAAATATCAGATAATAACGAATTAATAGGCCGGTCCTATAATTTCGCTCCTGAAATTGACGGAACTGTAATTTTATCTGTTAAAGATAAAATTGATTTGAAAAATTATATTGGTAAATTTGTTGAAGCAAATATTTCTTTTGCGGATGAATATGATTTGTATGGAGAGACTATTAAAATTTTGTAGTTTTTTTAAATTAATTTAACTGCTCTTAAGAGCTTATCTAATGCGAAAGCAGCTCCAAAACCAAAACCAATAAATGCAAAATAGAAAATGATGTTCATTAATTTTTTTATTTTTATTTAATTTAACATCAGATGAAAAGATTAGATTTTTTCGTTTAATTTCTTAATCTTGAATATAGGGTAATTTTTTGTATAAACATTCTTCTGCTTTTTGTAGTTCCCGGCCTAAATATAGAGCATGGTCGAATCTGGTTATTAAGTCATTTCTTTTTTCAGTGATCAATATTCCAAGTTGTTTTGCACTAATACCTTTAAAAACTTCATTACTAACTCTTTTATTTTGAGAGTCGCATTTGATTGGTTCATTTGTTTCTGGGTCAAGCGCATAGCCTTCCTCATCGATGTTATTTAAAAAGTGCTCTAAAATTATCTTCTTTTCTTCTAAATCTACTTTTATAATAAAATAACCATTTGGATCTAAGTCTATATATCGGTTGGATAGATTAGTATCAATCTTTATTTTTTCATTTAAACTTTTACTAGAATCCATCCTTAGAAGTTAATAAAAACGATATTACTAATATAATCTTTCGTAAAGCCAAATAATTTTTTATTTAAAGGGTATAGAATTATTCTCAAATTCAATTTCCGTCTCGGTTTGTTTATTAACTTCATTTAGCCAAGGATAAATTATATTTTCCATATTTTTGTCAAACCACTTATGCAAGCTAATTGTGCTTTTTGCAAAAAACCCCCTCCGCCTTTTATGTTTACCACCTGCTCCAGGATCAAAAAAATGGATACTATTTTTTATTGCCCATTCAATTGGCTGGTAGTAACATAATTCAAAATGTAAATTAGATATGTCTTCTTGACTACCCCAATATCTACCCCATAAGTTGTTTTTATTTTTAACGCACATCGACATAGCAATAATATCATTCGAATCATTTTTTGATGCGCTAAAAAGTAAAAGATTTTTTTTATTATCAACAATTTTTTCGAAAAATGTAGATGTTAGATATTTACTTCCCCAAACTCCCCACCTCGAGCAATGCTGTTCATAAAAATTATGCATTTTTTTGAGAATTTCTTGGTTGATATCATCTTTATTAAAAATTTTTATTTTAATATCTTGTTTAGTAATTGATTTCCTCTCTTTTTTGATATTTTTTCTCTGATTCGAGTTAAATCTAGAAAGAAAATCATCAAACGTTTTTTCTCCATTACTCCTCCATTCACTGCTGGAATTTATCCATTCATGGTATCCCAAAGATTTAAGATGGTTGCCCCAGCTTTCATCAATATATAAAAAATTACAACTTAAAATTTTGTTTTTAATCGCAAAGCTTTCGATATTGTTTATTAGTAAATTTGTAATTTCTTTCTTATCTTTATTTTTTTTATAAAGAAATTGATATCCATTTACAGGACTATAAGGACTCATTCCAATTAATTTAGGGTAATAATTTAAATTCAGCTCTTGAGCCAATCGTGCAAATGATTGATCAAAAATGAATTCACCATAGCTATGGTTTTTTAAAAAAAGTGGAGCAATTCCTAATATTTCTTCATTTTTATACCCAACAAAATATAGAGGCTGCCAACCAGTTTCTCTTGAAACACTTTTTGATATTTCAAGGTTTTTAAGCCAAGTCCATTCATAAAACGGATTATTGATTTCATTTGCTAATTCATTCCATATCTCCTTGGAGATTTCCTTGATTGACAATTTGACTTCAACTTTATGTATTTTTTGGTTCATTTATTATTGAATCTATTTCAAATTTTTTTGTAATGAACATGGATTTCATTATTCATTAAATTTTTAATTGATTTTATTTCCCATAGTCTTTTGAGATTAAAAATCTCATTTGTGTGTTCTGGAGGGATCCATGTATATCTACCTCCAATAATTCGTGGAATTATTGTAATTTTTATATCTGTTATGAGATCCTCTTTTATAAATGAATTTATAAGTTTCGCACCTCCTAAAAGAGCTAGATTATTTATCCCTTGTTTTTTTAGTGAAATTAAAGTTTCCCCCCATGAATCTTCGAAAAAGAGTTGTTTCTCGAAGTCATTATGCGAAGAATTATCAACTTTACTTGAGCTTATTAGCCATCTTCTAATTGGTTGACGAAAGTATTTCCAATTACTGTTAAAGTTTTTGCTATTTGAAGCAACTATAGAAATTGGTTGGCTTTTTGATATATTTAATTCGTCATTATCATTGCGATTTTTAATTAAGTAAGTTGATTGATGAGCTATTAAAGTACCTAAACCAAAAATGGTGGCGTCAACCATTGATAAGTTTTGATTTAACATTTTTTTATCTTCTTCACTGCCAAGATGGGATTCTCCACCTCCAGGAAATGCAATTCTCCCATCAAGACTAGATGCTATAACAATTATTACTCTTGGGATACTCAAGTTTGTGTGACTAAACTATTTTCAAATTTCAAATTCAATGAATTGGTTAACTTTTGATCAACATAAATTTCTGCAGCATTATTTGGACTCTCTTGAAGTCTTATTTTGTGTAATGTTGCACCAAGGTTATGTATTGGTTTTTTAAGAATATCAGAAATATATAAAGCTATATTTTCAGCGGTTGGAACACAATTTTGAAAAAATTCGATGTCTTTATTTAGAAAAGTATGATCTAGTTGTTCAACAACCAAATCATTAATTATCTCTTGGAGGGCATATAAGTCGCAAACCATTCCCGTTCTCTTATCAATTTCTCCTTTTACAGTTATTTCAACAAGATAGTTATGACCATGTCCATTAACTCTGGCACATTTCCCATAGATTTTTTTATTTTCATCAAAGGATATCTCTTCTTTTGCAAGTCTATGAGCGGCTGCAAAATGAGTTTGTACTGTTAAAAATGCTTCCATGTTTTTTCCAAAATAATCTGCCCATAAATTTGGGTTTTCATAAAGTCTTAGACTTGTAAGAGGTAAATCATCCTTTAGACGAGTCCAAATGACCTTTACTAATGCTTCAGTTGTGGGAAGTATACCCTCTTGGGTATTAACATTAAATTCAGGCCAGACATCATTTAAAAAACGAAAATCTAATTGTCCAGTAACCTTATCTTTAATAGAGTGTTTTACATCAGAAAGATTAAGTACCATTCCATCAGAGTCTAGTTCTCCACCCATTGAAACAATAAGTTCATAATTATGACCATGACCTGGAGCAATACTGCACTTTCCAAAAAGAGATAAATTTTCTTCTGGGCTTTTTTCAGGGAGCCAATAACGGTGACTAGAACTAAAGCAGGCACGTCGAGTTATGACGCATTCACGTCCTTTTCCATGTAATGGTTTGGATTGTGTAGAAGTCATATCTGTCTGCGATAATACTATCTTAAGGTTTTAAATGCGCTTTTGTCTTTATGGAACAATCCATTATCAAAAAAACAGTTCATACTTTAAAGGGCAGAAACATATTTTTAATAGGAATGATGGGTTCTGGTAAGTCGCAAACTGGTTTGAAGCTGGCAGAATTATTGAAGTATAAATACATTGATTTAGATTCATTAATAGAGAAGTTGGCAAAAAAATCTATCAATCAAATTTTTAATGATGAAGGCGAAGAGAATTTCCGTGAATTAGAAGCAAACTGCCTTAAAGAAACTATCAAAATTCCTTCATTAGTAATCTCAACTGGGGGAGGAATAGTTACCAAATCGGAAAACTGGGGAATCTTAAGACAGGGAATAATTGCTTGGATAGATCTCGACAAAGATATAGCAGTTGAAAGGTTGAAAAATGAAATTGAAAATAGGCCACTTCTTCAGGGAAAGAATCTAAATGATTTATATATGAGCATTTTTCAATCTAGAGAAAATTTGTATTCTCAAGCGGATTTAAGAATTCAAGTAAAAAAGGAAAATATTGAAGAAGTCTCTATGAAAATAATTAATGCAATTCATAAAGAAATAATTAGTTAATCTGGTTCAATTCTTACTGCAAACCATTTGATAACGTATCCTAACTTTATTTCTAATTCATAAGTGCTTTCCAATAATTCTTCAAAAAATTCCTGATCAGGATCTCCTATATTTTGATATATTGTTTGTGTTTCTGTCTTACTAAGCCAATTCTTCAACCATAAAATTGCTTCTTGCTTTGATACAATTTTTTCTTTTGAATCTGGCTCTAATAATACATAATGATCTGATGCTCTTATTAGTGGATTTGACATAATGAAGATTCTTCTTGGATTAATTCTTTGCTTGATTTTTCAAGGAATTTTTTTAGAAAGTTCTTTTGCTCTAGAAGATTCTAACGTACGAGAGTTTTTGGAAAATCGTGAAAATCGATGGCCGGAATTATATTTGCCAAATTTTAAATTATCTGATACTTCAAAAGATTTAATTTATCCTAAATGGTTCGAGGGGAATTGGCTTGTTACTTCTCAAGATATAGTTAATGATTCAGAAGAGCCAGTTATTTATAAAGTAAATTTCTTTAAGAATGATTCAGATTTAATTGTTGGTAATCGTGCAAAAAATTCTGAATCTATTGGAAAAGCAATATTTGGTGATACTTTAATCAAGGTTGTAAATGATCCTCAATCTATTAATAATCAAATTACTTATTTAAAAGATGATTTTTACATCGATTCAAGAATTACAGGGAGAAATCAAATCCAAGATGATGATATTTTTTTCGCAGATGAGCTAGTTATACAAACAGCTCATAAGCCAGGTGCTTCAAGGATTAATCAGGTAGAGACCATTAGTAAATTTAAAAAATGTTCTAAAGAAATATTGGAAGTTGATAATTCAATCAAACCATTAATTTGTGGAGTGCAATATGTTGCTTCTTATGGTTCAAAAGTTGGTGATCCTTCTATTCATGCTATAAAAACAAATAAATATAAATTAACGTTTGAATTTATTGAGAGTTAGCACTAAAAAGATATTCTTCTAAGTTGTTCCTCCACATAAAAAGATTTTCTAAATAAGGGTTATTTATATATTCTTGGCTCCCTTCGCCTGAAAGAATTGGTCCTGCAGACTTTGGAAATTTAAGAAGGGATAATTGAGCAGCAATTGAAATATCTGCAATTGATAAACTATCTCCTACTAAATATTTTTTGTTAATCAAGGATTTTGATAAAGCTTCTAGTAATTTTTGGAGTTCTAAATTATCTTTAGAAGATAAAACTACATTTGAGATTTTACTAAGATTTTTAAAAGGAAATTTATCAACAATACTTTTGACCGAAGAGGGTATTTCATCTGGAAGTAATGCAGTTCTTAGCTGTGGATTCTCTATTGCGGATTTTATTAAAGCTTTTCTACAAGTTGTAGCCATCGTAGTACCTGCCCAGTCTTCAATTAGTTTGCATTGTGCAAATAATATTGGGTCTTCAGGAAAGAGTGGATTGTTATCATTTTTTTTATCTATATATTCGCAAATAGTTGAAGAGTCATTAATAATTTGATCATTAACATCCACTATTACTGGCACTTGTTTTTGACCTGATAATTTGAAGATTTCAAATTGACCTATTCCTGGTGTTACTTCTTCAACTCGATATTGTAGTTTTTTTGCATGTAGAGCCATTCTTGTTTTTAAACAAAAAGCACTATGCCTAAATTGATATAATGTAATCATGCAGTTTAAAGTTTCTTAAAACTTAGCTAAAAAACTAATCTATTTGTGGAGCTAATGGGCGAATTTTTCTCTAATGTTGCAAGATATCCTAAGTATTTAATATCTATTATTATTGGGGGACTGGTTGCATTACTTGAACCTTTTTTCAAAAATAGATCTAATCCACTAACAATAGTAGGTTTAATATCTTCTGTTTTAAGTGCTTTCATAACTATTTATTTTGTCCTTCAAGCAATGACAAATCCATAAAATTTATAATCATAATGGCAAATAATCATCGTCTTGCAAAAGTTTCTTCTCTTTTAAAAAAAGAAATAACCCTTATTTTGCAAAATGATTTAGAAAATGATCTTATTAGAGATTATTTTGTCAATATTTCTAAGATTGATTTATCAGGTGACTTACAACACTGTAAAATTTATATCACTTCAACTGCTACAGAGACAGTAAGGAAAGAGATTGTGGCAAATTTAAATATTGCTAAAAGCGCTATAAGGCACAATTTAGGAAAAAGAATAGAGATGAGAAGAGTTCCAGATATAATTTTTAAAGATGATATTGTTCTTGATAAAGGATTATCAGTTTTGAAACTTCTTGATGAAATAAAAAATAGAAATCAAAAGACTAATAATGTTGAGGATAAGGATGCCAATAATTGATCTACCTCTTTATAAAAGAAATATAATTATTACCCGATCAAGAGAGGGAATTCTGGATATAAAGAAAATTTTCACAAGCAAGGGAGCTATTATTTATGATTTTCCTGCAATAAGTATTGGCGATCCTGATGACTTAAATCCTCTTGACGAAGCATTAAATCAAATAAATGATTTTCATTGGATTATTTTTTCTAGTAGTAATGGGATTAAATATGTAGATAGGAGGCTTAGATATTTTAATAGTTCTTTAAAAGAGTGTTCTAAAAAAACAAAAATTGCTGTAGTAGGAGAAAAAACTGCAAAAACTCTTGATGATTTTGGTATCAAGGCTGATTTCATTCCTCCAGAATTTGTTGCCGAAAGTTTAATTGATAATTTTCCAGTATCTGGTTATGGACTTCGAGTCTTTGTGCCAAGAGTCCAAACAGGTGGTAGGGATCTAATTTCAGATCAATTTAGAAAGTCTGGTGCGCGTGTCTTTGAGGTTGCTGCATATGAAACTAGATGTCCTGATTCAATCCCTGAAGACACAATCAATGTTATTTCTAAGCAAAAAGTCGATGCAATTATTTTCTCAAGCGGTAAAACCGTATCAAATTCTGCTTTTTTGCTAGAAAAAGAACTTGGTAAGGAATGGTTAAAATATTTTGATCAAACTAAATTATTTACTATTGGACCTCAAACAACAAAAATATGTAAAAAGATTTTTGGACGAGTTGATAGTCAGGCACAAAAATATACTTTTGAAGGACTACTAGATGTTGCAATTAATATTTTTAGTTAGACAAATCTTTTTTATAATTATTTTCAACTAACGTTTTAAACCTATCAATATTGGCTTGTAATTCGTTTGTGACCATTTTGCCTAAAATATTCTCTTCCATAAACCGAGCAACCATCTTAGGTAGCTCATATGTTATTGCTAAGTTTACTGTTGTGATTTGCTCACTTTTGCTTTCGAAAACTACTGATCCTTTAGTTGGTAAACCTCCTATAGATTTCCATTTAAGTTTGCTTTTTTCTACCCTTTCTGTAATTTGAGCTTTCCACTTAAACCTAAAACCATTTGCAGCTAAAGTCCATTCTGTTAAATCTGGTAATGTAGTGGTCTCTTCATCAACTGTTTTGACAGATTCAATCCAGCTCATCCAAAGTGACATCGAGTCTAAATCACTCCATGTATTCCAAACATTTTCAAGAGGCGCATTAACAACTGTTATTACGTCATGTTTTAGCCAAGTACCCATCAGTTAACTTACTGCAAGATTTTTTGCTAATTCGGCTTTCTTCTCTAAAATTGCAGCAGCAGATAAATGACCACTCATTGTAGCTCCTTCCATAGAGTCTATATAATCTTGTTTTGTGTAACTACCTGCCATAAAGAAATTGGATATTGATGTTTTTTGATCGGGTCTGAAATGTTCCATACCTGGAGATTCTCTATAGAGTGATTGTGGAATTTGTACTACGTTACTCCAAAGCAATTTAAGGTTTTTTGAAGATGGGAATAGTCGGCGAACTTCTTTATCAATTTCTTTTGTAATTCTTTCTGTAGATCTTCCCATCCATCTATCACCGGGAGTTAATACGCATTGAAGGAGTGATCCCATATCTTTTTTTCTATAATCCGCTGGACTCGATAGTGCTAAATCAGCAAAACAACTGAAAGAAGCATCAGCAGAATATAGAAGATTATCTAGTCCAGTGGGTGAGTTTCCAGTATTATCTTTTTGTAATTCAGTAACCCAACCGTCGTACCTTAATTGGATTGTGGCTACTGCAACTGCTCTAAGTTTTTTTAAACCTTCAAATTCTTTAAATTGATACCATTCTTTTGGAATTATTTTTTTTATTCCAGGAACATCACAGGCAGCTAGAAATTTATCTGCAAAGACTGCCTTAATTCCTTCAGGAGAAGATATTTTTAACTGATTAACTGAATAAGAGGAAGATTCCTTTTCATAAATAATTTCTTCGACCTTATGATTTAGATGAATTTTGGCCCCTTTTTTTGTAATGTAGTCGACAATAGGTTGAGTTAACCACTTATGAGGCGAACCTTTTAAAAGATTAAGTTTTGAGGCTTCTGTTTTTGAAGCAAACATCATGAAGATAGTGAGCATACATCTTGCTGAAATATCTTTGCAATTTATAAAACCCAAAGCATATGCAATAGGATCCCACATTCTTTCTAAACTTTTTTCACTTCCACCATGGTTTAAAAACCATTCTTTAAAACTAATCCTATCTAGATCTCTAATTATTTTCATTGCACCTTCATAGTCTATCAATCCTCGAACTATTGGGCTTGTCCCTAAAGCTAGGGCATTTCTGAGCTTGTCTACCCACGTAAGTTGCTCGGTTGTAAAAAACGCTTTTAGTCCATTAAATGGAGCACCTAAGGGGAATCTGAAATCTAATGATTTCAAATTGCCACCATTATTAATGAATAGATGAGTATGTTCTTTTGGGAGTAAATTATCTAAAGCTCCCACTTTTTTCATTAATTTAAAGAGATTTGCATAATTATAAAAAAAGACATGTAAACCCATTTCTATATGGTTGCCATCCTTATCTTCCCAACTTCCGACTTTACCTCCCCAAAAAGACCTGCTCTCGAAAATTTCTACTTGGTGACCTTCATCAACTAAATCGACTGCCGCTGTAAGACCAGCTAATCCAGAACCAACTATTGCAATTTTCACTTTTTCTTTAAATTATAACAAATCAAGTTTGGATATTGTTTGTTCTATGCATCCTATCGATTAAGTTTTTATATTATAAATAGTAAGAATTCTTTGTTTATGGAAAATGTAAAAGTTAAAGAGGAAATTAAGAATTCTGATGATGGCAAAGGTATTTTAATTACTAATGATGCCATAGATCAAATCGCGAATTTATTGAAAGGTCAAAGTGATAAAAAAGCACTAAGGGTAGGCGTAAGATCAGGAGGTTGTAGTGGGATGAGTTATACGATGGATTTTATAGGAAGTAATGAAATAAATCCCGATGATAAAGTTTATGATTATTCATTAAATGCTGATCAAACCTTTCAAGTTGTTTGTGATCCTAAAAGTCTATTATATATATATGGAATGCAATTAGATTTTAGTAAGGAATTAATTGGTGGTGGCTTTAATTTTGTAAATCCAAATGCTTCTCAAACTTGCGGTTGTGGAAGTTCCTTTGCAGTTTAAATAATAATGAATAACGAAATTAATCCTATTGAAGATGATTTTAATGCAGCTCTATCAAGATATAAAGCTGGTCAAGATTTAATTCCTATAGTTCAAGATTTCCAAAAAATTATACAACAAATACCAAATCATTTTGCTGCTTGGACTTGTTTGTCATGGCTTCAATTACTATTGAAAAATAATGAAGAAGCTTTGGCAGCTGCCAGACAAGCGGTTCGATTAAATCAGCAAGATCCACAAGCAAGAATGAATTTGTCTTTAGCTCTTTTAGCTACCAATAATAAAGGAGTTAGGGATCATATTGAGTTAATAAAAAAAATGTCTATGATGATGCCAGATGTTAAAAGTGAGTTGAAAGAATCTGTTGAAGATGGCTTTAGTAGATATCCGGATTGGCCTGAGTTAACAAAAGTTAAAAAATGGTTGGAATTTTAAATTGTCCAAAATTTTAATATTAAGTAACGGACATGGAGAAGATCTATCTGGAAGCTTGATAGCTAATCAATTCGTAAAAATTGGTTATTCTGTTAATGCTTTGCCAATTGTTGGTAAAGGAATTCATTATGAAAAAGAAAAAATTAAGATTATTGGAAAAACTAAAGAATTTAGTACTGGAGGTATTGGCTATAATTCTTTTAAGGGAAGACTAACTGAAATATTTAGAGGAGAAATAATTTATCTTCTAAAAAGATTATATTTAACTTATAAAATAAGAAAAAAATATGATTATTTTTTTGTTGTTGGCGATATTGTGCCACTTTTTTTTGCATGGGTTTGTAAGAAAGAATTTTTTACATATCTAGTTGCTTATTCCAGTCATTATGAAGGGAAGTTGAGATTACCATGGCCCTCTAAATTTTTCTTGCTCTCACAAAAGGCAAAAAAAATATATACGAGAGATTCTCTTACGGCTAATGATTTAACTTTGCAATTAAAAAAGAAAGTCTCTTTTTTGGGTAATCCATTTATGGATAAGTTTTTTTTTAGAGATAAAGAATTAAAGAAATCTGAATTTAGTATTGGATTATTCCCAGGGAGTAGATTCCCCGAGATTTTGGATAATTTTGTTTTGATTTTAGATTTATTAGAAGCTCTATCAGATTTGAGATATTTTCAAAAGATTGAATTTAATTTTGCAATAGTTAATGCTTTATCTGCATCAAAAATAAAGGAGATATTGCAAAACAGAAAATGGGTATATCTAGAAAAAATAAAAGATAGACATCTCTTGAAATTCCAATATAAATCTTTAGAAGTGAATATATATTGGAATAATTTTGACAAAATATTATTGAAAAGTAGATGCTGTATCAGTATGGCAGGAACAGCAGCAGAGCAAGCGATTGGATTAGGAAAACCAGTTATTCAGATTGAAGGTAAAGGTCCACAATTTACAAAATCTTTTGCAGAAGCGCAAAGACGTTTGCTTGGGAAATATGTTTTTTGTGCTAGTAATTATAAAGATAAGAAAGATCAAATAAATCAGACCATAAAATTGATCATACAAGTAATATATCTAATAAAGCTAAATAATAATTTTTTGATCTCATGTAATGAAAATGCCAAAAAAAGATTAGGTGAAAACAAAGCTTGTATTAAGATGGTTCATGATATGAATATTGTCATGAACAATGACCAAGGAAAATAATCAAAATTACTTAAAACAAATAATCGATAATTTGTTATTAATAAATTTATTCATAGTAATTTTTTTTGCAATATTTTTTATTTTTGCAATCATCATGCAATTAAATGGGATATTCATTTTTATTAATTTTATTCAGAGAGTTTGGAATCCCCTTATAGTCCCATTAATAACTATCCTTATTATTGGTGCTTTAGTAAACGGTATTAATTCTTGGTGGAGGCGTAAATTGCTTTCTCAAGAAGAGGATATTTAAAATTATAATTTTTGAGTTTACTGCTTATTACTTTTTGTCCTTCTAATACAACTTTTGCTCCATCTCCCAACAATATTTTTAGAACTGCACCTGGTACTGGTAGTAAATTAGGTCTATTGAGACATTTGCCTAAAGTCTGAGAAAAATCCCTCATTAATACTGGATTTGGTGCAACAGCATTAAATACTCCTGAATACTTTTGATCAACTAATGCTTGTGTTATTAATGAACAAAAATCACTTCTATGAATCCAACTCATCCATTGCATGCCATCTCCAATTGGGCCACCTAATCCAACCTTAAATATAGGGAGCATTTTTCCTAATGCTCCTCCATCTGCCTCTAGAACAATTCCAATTCTAAAAATAACTAACCTTGAGAAAAATGGTTTTTTTTCAGCTACAGCTTCCCATTTTTTGCAAAGATTAGCTAAAAAGTCTTTTCCTCCAATACTATTTTCATTGAATTCACCAGAAAGACTGGTACCGTAATAACCTATTGCTGATCCATTTATTATCACTTTTGGGGTGATTTTGTAATTTTTAAGAGTATTCATCATGAATTTTGTGGTATTGATACGACTATTTTCAATCTCCTGTTTTTGCGCATAAGTCCATTTTTTTTCTGCTATGGGTTCTCCCATTAAGTTAATAATTCCATCTATATCTCTTAAAATATTGAGAAGATTTTCGTTGTTCCAGTTTTGTTCTTTTGATAAATCTATTTGAACAAATTTAAACTTATTGAAATCTAAAGTAAGCTTTAATTTACTTATGGGTTTTCTACTTACAATGTATATCTCGTGATTTTCATTGAGTAGTGTTGGCACTAATTCTTTGCCAATAAATCCAGTACAGCCAAGTAGTAAAAGACGCATATTTTAAAGATATTTATCATTTAAGGCTATTAAATTTTTTAGAAGTTTGTAATTATTATTCTGTTATCAATTTTTTTTAAAATATTTATCAAACAAGTTTTTGTATAATAAATTTCAAATAACTTTGTTGGCTTTATTATGACAGATTCTATGCAAAAGAAACCTCTCAAGAAAGGAAGCTTAGTTTTTGTAGATAGAGAAAATTATCTAAAAAGTATCGAGGCGCTTGCCAGTGATGATAATTTGCCTAATTATGTTTTTGAAGGTCCTGGAGAGATTCTTGCCGTCAAAGATGAATATGCTCAGGTTCGATGGCGGAGACCTGTCCCAGATGTTTGGTTCAAATTAGATCAACTTAAAGAATATATTCAATAGAATTTTAAATCTAAAAATCTTTATTTTTTTTCTCTTTAGCCATTTTAGTTTGAATTCTTTTTGCTTGTTTAATCATTTCTTTACCGTCAAATAAGTAATCATCGACATATCCTTGTGTATATCTATCAAACTCAGATAATGCATCTTTAACTTGTGAAAAACAATGATAAAGATCCAAGCCTAACGCTGTAATAGACTTTGGTACAAATTTTTGGTTATAGATATTATCAACTTTGTCTATTTTCTTTTTTGAAACGCTTATGTAATTGCAAAAATTTTCCATTAACTGGTCATCATAAGGATCAGCAGATAATTCTTTTATTTCATTATTCAAAGGTTTAATTATTTGGCTAATTAATCTATTGATGGGAGTGTAAATTTCTTTAATCCATGTTTCAACTTCTTTGTCTTTTATTGACGAGTTATATTTTTTTGAATTAAATTTCTCTTCCCAATTTTCATTTAATGAATGAAATGAGGTATTGGAAGAGAACATTTTTCTATCATATTTTTCTTTTTTCACAGGGTCATTTAGAGTCTCCCAAGCATTTTGTATTGCAAGAAATCGTTCTTTTTCTCCGCCTGCATCAGGATGATGTTTTTTAACTAATGAACGATATGAAGATTTAAGTTCACTTTTGGTTGCATTCTTTTTTAGGCCTAATTCTTCATAAAAATTTTTCACCATCTATTTAAAAGTAGTAATTAAAGATAACCATCTTTTCTGGCTTGAATGGAAGTATTAGATTCAAACATTGCAGTTGATAAATATCTTTCACCAAAACTAGGAAGAATCACTATCAATCTTTTATTAATTAGATCTTTTCTACCTCCTATTTTTATAGTGGCTGCTAAAGCTGCACCGCTGCTGATACCAGATAAAAGACCCTCTAAGCGAGCTAATAAACGCCCATAATAAAACGCTTCATCGTCATCTATTTTGATAATTTCATCTATCAATTTAGTATTAAGAACTTTAGGTACGAAACCTGCTCCTATTCCTTGAATTGAATGCGATCCTGCTTTTTCTCCGGAAATCACAGCACTTTTTTTGGGCTCTACAGCATAAATTTTGCAATTTGGATTAACTTTTTTTAAGAAACGTGCACAACCAGTAATTGTTCCTCCGGTGCCTACTCCGGTAACTAGTCCATCTAAATTGTAGTTAGATTGAGTCCATATTTCTTGCGCCGTAGTTCTTTCATGAATATCTGGATTAGCGTAGTTTTCAAATTGATTAAATTGATAGCTATTGGGAATGCTTAAAGACAACTCATTAGCTAAATCTAAAGCTCCTTTCATCCCTTCTTCTCCTGGTGTTAGCTGTAATTCTGCGCCATAAGCTCTCAACATTGCCCTTCTTTCAATACTCATCGTATCCGGCATAGTTAATATCAATTTATAGCCTTTAGCTGCAGCAACCATTGCTAATGCAATGCCAGTATTCCCACTTGTTGCTTCAATTAATGTTGTTTGATTTGCTGTTATCAATCCTTCTTCTTCAGCTTTACATAACATTGAATAAGCTATTCGATCTTTAACAGATGCTGATGGATTGAAACTTTCAAGCTTGGCTATTATTTCTGGATAACAATTAAAGTACTTTCTGATTCGATTTAATTTAACTAAAGGTGTATTGCCTACAAGTGAAGTTATATCATTTGCTATTTCCATGAAATCATTATTTAAACTGCAAAATTAATTTCTATTTACATAATAATTGTATTTAAAGATCTTTTATATAATTTTCTCAAAAGAATTTAATTTAAAATAACTTTCTGCGGAAGAATATTTATTATTATAAAAAGGAGTTTTGATAATTATTATGTATTCGCTTGAACTAAGTCTCAGATATTCACCTTTTCCGCTTTCAATTCAGAAAAAAGAATTAGAGGATGTAAAAAGAATTTATGAAGAAATAAAAAATTCTATGAGTGAAAATTTAGAAACTTCAAACTTGATTGAATTAAAGTGTGACAAAGTTCAAGATAAATTAATTGCCGTCAGATCCCAAGAAATTATTTCTGTTCAGATTTATGAAAAGTCCTCAGTCGCGGGAGGATCTAAAAGACCAGGATTCTCTCTAAACATTGACTAATCAGAGTAATGAGAGATTATTTTGGAAATCAAATACCTCAAATAAATTTCAAAGATGTCTCTTTTTCATATTCTGAAGAAAAAGAAAATTTAATTTATAAATGTAATTTCTCAATAAAGAAATCTGGATTTTGGATGGTCGTCGGTAAAAATGGAAGTGGAAAAAGTACGCTTTTGAAATTAATAAGTGGAATAATTAAACCGAATAATGGAATCGTTACTTGTAAAGCAAATATTGGTATGGTATTTCAAAATCCAGATCATCAAATCTTGATGCCAAATTGCAGAAGTGAACTTCTGCTTAGTATTAATCAGAATATAAGTGATTATGAAATTAAGGAAAAAATTGACTATGTGCTTGATAAGGTTGGATTGAATGGCTTTGAAAAAAGGCCAGTGCATACTTTAAGTGGCGGGCAAAAACAACGCTTAACTATTGCATGCGCTCTTATTAGCAATAGAAATTTTATTCTTTTGGATGAGCCTACAGCATTACTTGATAAAACCAGCCAATTAAAAGTTTTAAAAACCATTAAGAATCTTACAAGTGACAATAGAAAACCTATATCAGCTTTATGGATAACTCACCGTTATGAGGAATTAACTTACGCTGACGCAGTAGCAGAGTTGCAAAATGGTTTTTTGTCTAGTTGGCAAGAACCATCAAAATTTCAATATAATTAATTCTTTTACTTGTCATAAGGCACTTTAAAGAGCTAAATTCATCTTATATTCCTCGGTAGCTCAGCGGTAGAGCGATCGACTGTTAATCGATTGGTCGCAGGTTCGAATCCCGCCCGGGGAGCTTTACTTGAATCATCTTGAATATTCATAAAGACCCAAAAGGGTCTTTTTTATTGACATTACTTTCATGTGATCAAATTCTCGTGAAAACACAGGCTGATAATAGTTCAAAATTTTTGATGAAAGTTGGTTTTTTGATGTGTTTTAGCTATTTGTAAAAATGTGTTTTTTATGTTTTGTAGCCTTTAAAAAAATGTTTTTTAGGCAACTTCTGGACTCCATCCTTTTCGGTTATACGTCCAAGATATTTTGCTTGCAAAAACAAATAATTAGATAATATTTGAATTATGAAAACATCAGTCAAGATACCTCCTCACCTAGTAATAGAACCCTCTAAAGAGGTCATTTTCTATATGCCTAAAAAGTCTGATGCTGCTCAGGAAATTTCTATCTGGTTGAAAGAACTAAATCTTCCCGACTACAAAGGAATGGTCATGAACAGCAAATGTATGTTCAACAGATTGAACAATAAGCAATGTGAATAGAACGCCTATTTATCAATAGGCAAATTGATGATTTTTGTACATTTTTCTATAATCATCGTGCAATCTTTCAGTCGCTAATCTTCTATTCTTTATTGCATCTCTAATCAAATCCATTTCATTGAATTTTCTATTGAGAATAGTGAAAGGAGTAATAAGTTTCATAAGACCTCCTATATCTACACTTATATTTTCCTCCTTTTGACTTGAAATTCATAGGGTATTTCTACCCGAGTATTAGTGCTTTGTGGTTGTCACGACTATTTTTTCCCTTACAAGAGGAGTAGAAATAATTCAGGAGTCAAAGCACTTCCCCGACTTTGTAGACAAGGAAGTGAACAAGACTCGAAGAGGGCAAACAAATGCCCTCTTATTTTATTTTTAGGCAAATTCAGGAACCAAAATATTAGTTTTTATGTGTTTTTTTCTATGAGATATAAACTATTTGATTGACTATGAATGTCTATAAAAGGTTATGAAAAATCTACCTATCTTTCGCCCGGGGAGTTCTTTTTTAGCATCAAATAATTATAAGACCCAAAAATCGGGTCTTTTTTTGTAAAAAATAAAGAATTTCATAGTTTCTTACTTTAACAGCAGTCAACTTGCTTCAAATCGCCTCTTTAAGACTTTCGCCCGAGTAGTTGTATTATTTTTTTTCTAAGTTAGCCTAGTTTTTTAATAAACCTAGTCCAAATGCCAGTTGAGATGTCTTTATTTAACTTTTCTTGATTTTCTACATATCTATCCCATAAGCAATAGTGAAGTAGAAGAACATATCTATCTTGAAAAGATTTGTTAAGACTACCTCTATGTAGACATAAGCCTGTGTTAGCAAGAAGACCTGTACCAATTGGACCAATATTATCTATTTTCTTATTACTTAACTCTCTATCAAATCGCTTCTGATCAATAAATAATCCATTTTTCAGATTTCTTGCCTTTTTAACACCAAGAATTTTTTTTATTAACCCATTATAAAGTAGTTTCCAGGTAACTTTTGAATCTAACACCTCAGTTGGACCCATTGATTCTGAGATGTCTGATAGATTAACAAATAATTTAAAACATTTTAGAGAAAACCTATCAAGATGCCATTTCTGACTACCAATAAGTTTTTTACCAAGTATATTGGCTTTAGATCTGAATATCCCTCCCCCAACAAATACCAATTCACCAAAATCTGTTCTTAAAGTATCTAATAAGTTATTGTTATTGCCAATTTCTAGAAATTTATTATAGGCCTCATGATCAAGATCTTCTCTCAAAATATTATAAAAATATGGTTTGTCTATATCATTTTCATACCCTATTAATTTACATTTTTCTAGATATGGCCTAAATATTTCTGCAATATTAGAACAATCTAGGATTGCTGCATTGTTTTTTCTAAAATCACTGTATCCATTTAAATTAAATTCATAGGCATGATCAGCTGTTTTATTACGATATAAATGTTTGTTTTTCTTTAATTGTGTATAACCTATAAAATCCTTTACTCTTCCTGGTAAATATGGGTTAAAAGTATAAAGGCTTATCTTATTGACTATAAAATCAATAAAAGAATAAAGCTTTTTCATCTTAACTTGTGTTGGCGCTTGATTCGAATATAGTGACTTCAGGAAGAAATTTAAATTGTTATATTTTTATTTTAATAAACCTTGAAGAACAGTTCTTAATCTAATTGAAGATAATCCATCTTTATTCCCAAGGTACTGATCAAGTAGTTTTTCTCCATCAATGGTTAATTTATTTTCTTCTTGAACACTGCTAAACCTATCACAGAATTTATACATTTCTTCAACGCTCTTTAATTCTTCAATTGATCGATTTAAATCCAAAGTACCTAACCTACCACTTTCTTTTGATTTATCAGCCTCTTCAAAAGATAATGTCCCAACATAACAATGTGCGGCTAAGGCCTCAAAAATTACAGTAGAGTTGAAAGCAATTACAACTTTAGAATTTTTGAGCAAGGATTGAGCAGTTCCTTGTTTAACTAATCTTATATTCTTCAAATCTTTAATCTCATTAATATCATGATCTGACATCTCAAACCCAACCTTAGATTTTAATACAATGTTTAAATTAGGATTAATATTCGCATATTTTATAATTGCTTTAAGATAAGAAGTTTGTAGATTGCTCCAGTCCCACCTAATACTATTGTAAAGTTTTAGATCCTTAAGTTTCCCCCACATATCTTCACCTTTGAAAAAGTGCTCTGGCAGATATGTGTATTTTCCAAACCAGAAAAAACTTACATCTATACTTCTTTCTGAAAAGTTATTTAATTTAAATAATTCATCTATTCTAGGTGCCCCAGTTACTCGAGTGATACATTTTGAAGGTACTACTGAATTATCTTTAAGGTTATTTAATTCATCTTGATTATAGGTTAACAAAACAGAGCCAGTGAAAGGACCTGTTCTTTCCCTAAAAATATAGTTGCGAACCAATATTTCTATTGGACTAGTTATGCATTCTTTATGTAAGACAACAAATTCTATGCCATTATCTAAAGCTGCTTTTGCAAGTTCTCGTTGCTCTACATAGTAATAAGCTCCAGATATTATTCCTTGCAAATTAATAACTCTTTTAAGAAGGAAGATAAATAGCCAATATATTTTGTATAGTCTTTTCTTCCTATTTATTATTTTTTCTGAGTTACTAATGTAATTATAAATACTAAGATTATCCCCAATAATGCATTTAGTTAATGCAACCAAAGGACCACGTTTTAATGAGACAAAATTAACATCTAAATATTTACTAGAGATAGCTTTAATATCATCATTGAATACTAATTTAGGTATAAATAGCCAGACGGGTTTCTTAGAGTATAAAGCTTTAATTAGATAAGGAATTTTGATTTTCCCATTTATTTGCCTCAAAAACAAACTTATCTTGAGAAATAAGAGTAGAGACCTCAGTATGTCTTGTGACCTTTGCAAGGTTTTGAGTCTAAGCATTAAACCATTATATCTAATCTTAATGTTATTTTATTGATGAAAATCATTGAAAATATTTCTCTTAATCTTTCTCTTGTTTGTTATGTATATATTGTTATTGTATGAAAGTTAATTAAAAGGATATTTAAACATACAGTAATGCCTAGCTTTCTTGGCTTTATCCCATGTAGATCTGGTTCTAAACGAATACCAGACAAAAATTTGTCAGTATTCTATTCGAAAACATTAATTCAAAGAGCGCATGATTTAGCAGAAGCCTCTAGCATGATAGATGGCATAATTATCTCTACAGATTCTGAGATTTATCTTGATAAAATTGAGAAAGGGAAAAAGTATATTGATATAGGATTAAGGTCTGAAATTAATTCTCAGGATTCGATTACTGATGATCTTGTAATTCAAGAGGTTCTAATTAAGTTAGAGCAAATCAATTATTCTTACGATTATGTTGTTCATATTCGTCCAACATACCCAGCAATTACTGTAAGTTATATAGATGATGCTATTAACCATTTTCTATCTTCTAAGCAAGCAACTAGTTTAAAAAGTGTTGAAAGGCTTCAACTTTATAAGGAAAAGTGTTTAATTGAGTCTCCCGATGATTCAGACAGATTAATAGGTTTAGATGGAGATATATATAATCAAAAGAGTTTTACTCCCTCTCAAGACTGCAATAATCTTTTTGGGCAGACAGGTGCTGTGGATATTTATAGCACAACCTCTATAAAGAAGGGGTCTTTATGGGGTAACTATTGCTTAAAATATGAATTTGGAAATGTTGCTGCTGATTTAGATGAGTATTATGATTTTCCAGCAGCTTATGGAAGTTTAGATCAGTTAAATTTGAAGGTAAATGGAGAATTAAATAGTCAAATTGAGATCTGTTTTGATATAGATGGAGTATTATTTTCTAGATCGAAAGAAAATGACTATAGTGATATTTATCCAAATCATGGGGCAATAAAACTATTGCAGTCATTGCATAGTAATGGATACAGAATAATCTTACATACAGCAAGAGGTTCTAAAACAGGTAAAGACTGGAGTGATATAACAGAGGATCAATTACGAAGTTTTTCAATTCCTTACGATGAACTTTTATTTGGGAAGCCCGGATCTGATTTTTATATTGATGACAGAAGTATTACATTAAGTCAGTTAAAAAGTTTAACTGATATGGATTAAATAAGTTTTAAATAAGATACATCTTAAGCATAAATAAATCTGTTTATTCACTTTTATATAGTTAGTTTATTTACATTAATAAATCATCTGTTTCTCTTGAATTATTACTTGAAGTGCTAAACATGGATTTGACACACAATTTACAAATAGGATCATCTTGGTATCTACCTTGAGAATGTATTTTCTGAATGAATTTCATCTTTTCAGAGTTCCATGCATCATATAAACTTGTTTCGGGAAATTTTCCTAAAGATAATGCTGTGGAATACATTAAACAACATGGTGTTATATCATTATTTTTGATAACAAGTCTTTGATAGGGTTGTACACACTTGAACCCTTCATTAGAGGAAATATTTGCTGAGGGATAAGCTTCTCTAGGGGCATAAAAGTCCGAGAAATCTTTTCCTGGAGTAGGAGGCATAAAGTTTTGAATAGTTACCATATCGACTCTGGAACTCCAGTATTCAATAAAGTCATCTAGCTCTTTATAATTTTTTTTCTGTAAAACAAAACTGACACCAGTTACAGGCAAATCATATCCTCCTTTACGTTTTTCCTCTAAGAAAGATTCTATATTCTTTAAAACTTTCGAATAATTTCCTCCCACCCTAATTGCTGAATAGGTTTCCTCGGTAAAAGCATCAAGGCTAAATCTTAATCTTGTAACTCCCGAATCTAATAATTTTTTAGCTCTTTCTTTAAATAACAATGAACCATTTGTATTGAACATAATATCGATAAAACCATGATTGTATGCATAAGAAATATATTCTTCCAGCTTTGGATTTAAAAGAGGCTCATTATTGCCTTGTACAGACATCGACGGACATTTATATGTTTCTGCTTCATCTATTGCAAGTTTAAATGTATTGAAGTCAAGATCATCTCCTTGGTAATACTTTTTAAGCTCGTCAGGGTATGCCAAAATACATTGAGGGCATCTATAGTTACATCTTTGATTCATATCAAAATGTAAGAATAAAGGAAATTCTGTTAGGATCTCAAATCTATTTGCAGCATCCCAAGTCTTTCTATAGTCAATAAACTTTTTACCTAAGATTTTACTAAGCTTATTATTGATATCTTGTTCCTTGGAGTAATGAGCTACTTTCCCATCAGTAGTATATACTTTCTTTGCCATGTCAACTAAATTTAATTGATCAATTTATTGATATAATAGAACAAAATAATGGCTTTATCACTAGAAATATTTTTTGCTTTTTTAAACGAAATAAGTTTGGGCCTTTATCACAGAAATAAGTTAAGGTTTTTCAAATTAAGAAGTTATTTATCTCATTTAGCTTGAGTAAAAATAGTCCAGGATTTTTAAGGACTTATTCCACTTTATTTATACGCAGTTTCATTCGACTTGTAGAGGGCAAATTTATATCCTCCCCTTTTTTATTTAAGGTAATTTAAAATATTTTAATTCTCTAATTAGATGAAAATTTGAATTTAAAAACCTTCAAATAAAATCTAATATTTATATTAAAAGAAAATATTCAAGAAAGAAAAATTAGCATATTATTCATAACAATAATTTGATCACTATAATTATTGTTTTTAACATCTTCAATTATTTGATTTTAAACTTAAGATACCTTGCTTTTTAGAACACTATTTAGAACATTATTTAGAACACTATTTAGAACATTAAAAAGAACCATTTCTTTGATTGATTTTCAAATTCTATATATGCAACATATTTTTCTGTTGGTGTAATCTAAATCACAACTTTTAGGAAATTTTAGTCATCCCACATATCTTTTTTTTCTTGATCTAAATTATTCGTTTCAAGTAATTCTAATCTTTGTTTCTGTAGATCTATTTCTGTTTCAAGAACGTTTTTATCGTCACTATATTTTCTTTGTAATTCTAAGATCACACTTTCAAATTGCTCTCCATAAAAATCTGACATTTCATTCCATGCTTCTATTTCTTCTTCTTTGCCAATAGTATCGTTTATCTGATGAGAAATAATTTCTAGGACATATTGTTTAAGTTCTTGATGACTCATAGATTCAACTTTTTTATGAATATATAATTCTTTAAGATTTTCTAGTTGTTTTTTTGATAAATCAGAATAGATAAATGACTTCTTTTTCATAAATACTGAGATTATTTTTAATATAGACAAAATTCTTAGCTTAAACACTAATGAAAATCTAAAGCCATACAATCAGTTGAAAACTCCTTAAAAACTCAGAATAGCCATTTAATTCCATTTTAAGATGCCTTGCTATGACAAATTGATTGAGATATGCTTCCTAATTAAATATCTACATTATTTCAAATATCCTTCTAATTATTAAGAAATAGTTAATAAAAACGAAAGAAATTATAAAATTTAAAATTTTTAAAAATTTGTAATTTCCCTCTCATGCCCTGTCATTATTGAGTTAACTGGCAAATCTTATTGATAAAATTGTTTACATTAATTCAGCAATCTTTCTAAATTCTTGAGAGAATCGTATTACTAAAATTTAATTTTAATTTAATAGTCTATAAATATGAAAATTTCAATCCTTTTAATTGAAGATGATCGTGATATGCGTGAATTGGTAGCTAGGCATTTGGAACATTCTGGTTTCGACGTCCAAAAAGCTGAAGATGGCATTAAAGGCCAAGCATTAGCTCTTCAGTATTCACCGGATTTAATACTCTTAGATTTAATGCTACCAAGTGTTGATGGATTAACTTTATGTCAGCGACTTAGAAGAGATGAAAGAACTTCAAATATTCCAATCTTGATGATAACTGCATTGGGTGGCCTCAAAGATAAAGTTACTGGTTTTAATTCTGGAGCTGATGATTACATTACCAAACCATTTGATTTAGAAGAATTACATGTACGCATAAAAGCGTTGTTAAGGAGAACTAACAGAGCACAGTTGAATTCTAGTAATCAGCAAGAAATTCTAAATTACGGTCCTCTCACTCTTGTACCGGAAAGATTTGAGGCTATCTGGTTTGAATTGCCTGTTAGATTAACACATCTTGAATTTGAATTAATTCATTGTCTTTTACAAAGGCATGGTCAAACTGTATCACCAGCATTGATTCTTAAAGAGGTGTGGGGCTATGAACCTGACGATGATATTGAGACAATCAGAGTTCATATTAGACACTTACGAACTAAGCTAGAACCTGACCCACGCAAGCCTATATATATAAAAACTGTATATGGAGCGGGATATTGTCTTGAGTTACCAATTGGTTCTCAAGTTGAAACTGCTAAGCAAGAGTTTATTCAAGCAAGAAATCCTGATTTAATCAATTCTGCAATAGATTAAATTTCATATATCTTCCATTGAAATTTTTAAAAAAGTAATTTCCCATGCCAACCTTGGTTGAATGTTTTGTCTTAAGTGAAATTTTAAATTTTCAAGTTTTTTTATTAGATCAATATTTTTTGTCTTTCTCCACCAAATAATTTGAATTAAATTGACTAAATAAGTCTGTTGATATATTTCTAATTCTTCAGATATTAATTTACATACTTCTAATATTTCTAGATTATTTTTTATTGGAGAATCTAATTTACTTGTAATTTCATTTGATAATTCATTCCAAATTTCAATATTCTTCAATAATTGCCCTGGAGATCCATTCGCAGAATTTATTAAATCTTCAAATTTTAGTTTTGTATTTCTATTAGATTTAGCAGGATCAAAATAATCTTTTAAGATAGATTGCATTTGTTTACTAGAACAGGATCGAAACCGGACTAATTGACATCTTGAAATGATCGTATCTAAAAGAAGGTTTAATTTTGATGTTAATAAAATAAAAATGCCATTACTGGGTTCTTCTAAGGTTTTTAAAAGGCAATTTGAGGCTGATTCATTTAGAAGGTGCGCATCAATAATTAAAACAATTTTTTTTCCTGAGTTTATTGATTTCTGACCAAGAAAAGTTTTTATAAAACGTATTTGAGCAATCTTAATAATCTCAGATCCACTTTTTTTTGTTTTTTCAAGATAGGAACTTTCTGATCTTTTAGCTTCCGAAAGAGAATTAGGTTCGATAATTAGAAAATCAGGATGGTTATTATTGGTAATTCTCTCTTCAATATTTCCGCTTAGGGAAGATTGTTTTAAAATTTCTTTTATAAAATTAAGAGCAGTTTGTGTTTTCCCTACTCCTTCGGCACCATAAAATATATACCCATTAGCATATGATTTGGTTTTAATTATGCTTTTAAGGCATTTATTGGTTTCTTCATTAATAAAAAAATTATTTTTTTTAAACTCACTCATGTTTTATTAGAAAATTTTTTTAATAAAGTCTCTTTAATTTGATTAGAAATCGTTTTAATATTTTGTGATGCAGATATTATTTTCCAGTTTTTTTCTTTGGCAATTACTTTGAAGCCTGCATTTACTTTTTCTAAAAATCTAATACCTTCAGATTCTATTCTATCTGGAATTTTATTTTTTCTTCGCAAGATACTTTCTTCTGGAGAAATTTCTAAGAAGAAAGTTAGGTCAGGATATTCTCCTTGACACACAATAGATTCAATATTTTTAATTATTTCTAAATTTATGTTTCTTCCATAACCTTGATAAGCCAGAGTTGAATCGGCAAATCTATCACTTATCACCCAATCATTGTTATTTAAGGCAGGTGAAATAATTTTTGAGATATGTTCAGCTCTATCAGCTGAATAAAGCAATAATTCAGCAAGCGATGAAGGCTTGTTATTCTTATTGTTATCAAGGATCAGTCCTCTAAGTTTTTTGCCTAACAGGCTTCCTCCTGGCTCTCTTGTTGTGATTAATTTAGACCCTTTTTTTATTAGACCACTATTAGGTAGCCATTTAGATAATTCATCTATCTGAGTAGTCTTACCACATCCATCAATACCTTCAATAACAATAAATTTTCCTTTCATTTACTCCAAAGATAAAGCATTAATTACAACTGTAATAGAGCTAGTAGCCATTAATAATGCTGCTATTGAGGGAGTAAGAAGAATGCCATATTTAGGGAATAAAATTCCAGCGGCTATTGGTATAGCTAGTAAGTTGTAACCAAAAGCCCATATTAGATTCTGCTTTATTTTTCTTATAGTTTTTTTTGCAAGATTTAATGCGTAGGGTAATCCATTTAATTGATCTCCCATCAATACAACATCTGCATTTGCCTTAGCTATTTGAGTTCCTGAGCCCACCGCAATTCCTAAGTCTGAGGATGCTAACGCTGGGACATCATTAATTCCATCACCAATCATAGCTACTTTATTATTGATTTTTAAATTTTCTATAGTCTTAAGTTTCATTTGAGGAAGAAGATCCCATTTTACTTCGGTTTCTTTACAACCAATTTTTTTTGCTAAAGCTAAAACTGTTTGTTTTCTATCTCCACTTAAAATATTAATTTTAAATTTGTTTTCTCTTAATTTTTGAACTGTTTTTATTGAATCCTCTCTGAGTAAATCTCCTAACAAGATAAAGCCTAATAACTTATCGTTTATACTTACTCCAATGATTGTATTCGATTGTGTCTCTTCGTTTTCAATTACTTTTTTTGCATTACTATCAATAATTATTCCTTTGCTGAGTAGCCATTCAATATTTCCAATATTGATAAGTCCATCAATTGAATCAAGTTCCCCAGATATACCTCTACCTGAATGGGTGAAAATTTTTTTTATTGGAAATAAATTTAAGTTTTGTTTTTGAGCCTCTTGAATCAATGCATTTGCTATTGGATGTCTGCTTTCCTTTTCTAAACTAGCAGCTATTCTTAATAAGAATGAATGATCATTATTATTTTTATAATCAACAATAAAAGGCTTACCTTTTGTTAACGTACCCGTCTTATCAAAGATAATATGATTAATTTTTGAAGCAATCTCTATTTTGTCACCTCCTTTAAATAAAACCCCTTTTTTTGCTGCTTTACCTGATGCGACAGTGATTACTGTTGGTGTGGCTAAACCTAATGCACAAGGACAAGCTATTACTAAAACAGCAATTGACAATTGAATTGCTAAACTCAGGAAACTCTCAGCATTACTACCAAGAGAACTATGAAGTGTGTGGCTTGAGTTTGTTATAAATTGATGATGATTAGGACTTAATAAATCAGGCCAAATGTATTTGGCCCCCTTCCACCAAAAAAAGAAACTTAAAGTGGCAAATATAAGTACAAAGTAAGTAAATTTGCCTGCAATTTTATCGGCAATTCTTTGAATGGGAGGTTTATTAGCGTTTACAGACTCAATAAGACTTACTAGTTTTGCAAGCGAAGAATCACCTCCCACTTTTTGTACTTTTAGTTTAAGAGTGGAATTAAGGTTTAAAGATCCACTGGATAAATTCTCGCCTTCTTTTACTTCGATAGGTTTTGATTCTCCAGTAATATGTGAGACATCAACATATGAATTCCCTTGAGTAACAATGCAGTCAGCGGGTACTCTGTCTCCTGCTAAAACTTGAATCTCTTGATTAGGTTTTAAAGTATTTACTCTTATTGACTTTATTTGATTATCTTCTGTGTAGATATTTGCCATTTCAGGTTGAAGTTCTAATAACTCTCCAATGGATGAGCCAGTTTGATATCTAGCTCTTTCTTCTAAGAAACGCCCAATCAGTATAAATCCCAATAACATGACTGGTTCATTAAAAAAACAAGGGAAACCAGTAGCAGGGAATATTAAGGATAGAAGGCTTGTTGTATATGCGCTAGTTACTCCAAGAGCTACTAAAGAATCCATATCCGGACGGTTCTTTATAAAAGCTTTAAATCCATTAATAATTATTCCTCTTCCAGGCAATAATAAAGCTAATGTTGCTAATAAGGCGTGAAAAAATATATTGCCTAGTATTGGAAAATTTATATATCTACCTTCTGCTAGATGACCTAAACCCGAAAAGAGCAAAAGTAATAGAGCAAAAGTTAGTTTTTGCCATTGGTTATTCCATTTCTTTTTTTTTTCTAACTCTGCTTGATTTATTTTTTTTGAAAAATCATTTATGTAGATCTTTGATGGGAATCCATTATCTTTTAGGTTTTCGAGAACTGTTTCTATTTCTACATGTTTCTGGTTAATTTCAAAATATGCACTTTCAGTGAGTAAGTTAACAGAAACATTTGTAATACCATCAGAATTATTTAATATTTTTTCAACAGTACTAACGCAACCCCCGCACTTCATCCCTGTAATGCTTAATTGAATGCTCTCCATATTTTTCACGATAGGAGCAAATTAATGCTTGACTTTATTTTCATCTATAATAATAAATGTAATAGACTTTTTAAATAGTTAATTTTTAAATTACTATATTAATTTTATTAGATCTAAAGCAGTGCCTAGTAATCAAAACAGAGACAATTTTATTGATAAAGCTTTTACAGTAATTGCTGAATCTATAGTTAAAATAATGCCCATTGCAGAGAAAGAGAAAAAAGCCTATATCTATTATAGAGATGGCCTAGCCGCCCAAAATAATGGAGATTATTCGGAAGCATTAGAGTATTACAAAGAGAGTTTAAGACTTGAAGAAAATAAAATCGATAGGGGTGAGACTTTAAAAAATATGGCAATAATATATATGAGTAACGGTGAAGAGGATTTGTCTATTGAAACTTATGAAAAAGCATTAGTAGAAAATCCTAAACAGCCTTCATGTCTGAAAAATATAGGTCTGATTTATGAAAAAAGAGGAAGATACGCTGAACAAAATGGTGATTTAGATCAGAGAGATATTTGGTTTGACAAAGCTGCAGAAGTCTGGTCTAAAGCAGTGAGATTATATCCTGGTGGATATCTTGATATTGAGAATTGGCTGAAAAATTCAGGAAGAAGTTCAATCGATATGTATCTCTAATATTTTTTAATTCAATAAGGAATAATCTACTGCTTCTTTAATATTAGAAATCTCTTTGATATTGATTATATTTTTAAAAATTTTATTAAGATCCTCGTCTAATTTCGGTACAATTATATTTTTGATCCCTATTCTTGCAGCCTCTTCTATTTTTGTTCGAAGGTTATTCGATTTTCTAACTTGACCGCTCAGACCCAGTTCTCCAATATATGAGCTACTCGTCAAAGGAGGAATATTTTTCAAACTTGATAAAATTGATATTGCTACACCTAAGTCAGATGAAGGATCATTTATTTCAAAACCCCCCCCAGTAGCTACATAACAATCAAATTCAGATAATTTAATACCTACGTGTTTTTCAATAACGGCCAAAATTTGATGTAATCTGTTAATGCTAATTCCAGTTGTTGTTCGTCTTGGATTACTATAAAAAGTTTTATTTACTAGTGCTTGTATATCTACTGCGAATGGTCGAGTTCCTTCATTAGTTATCGTAGTTGTTACTCCTGAAATGTTTTCTTTATTTGTAAAGATTGAACTTGGGTTTTTTATTTCTCTTAATCCCTCTTCAAGCATTTCAAAAATTCCGATTTCAAAGGTTGATCCAAATCGATTTTTTATACCTCTTAGTAATCTATGTGAGGAAATATTATCTCCTTCAAAGTTTATTACTACATCAACTAAATGCTCTAGAGTTTTTGGACCAGCTAAAGCTCCATCTTTGGTAACATGACCAATTACTAGAAGTGCAATATTATTGTCTTTAGCCAGATTTTGCAATTCAGATGAACATGTTCTAACTTGAGAGACCGATCCTGGCGAACTTTCCATTTCATGATTATGGATAGCTTGAATACTATCAATAATTGCAAAGCTTGGATTTACGCGTTTGATCTCTTCAATAATTAAGGATATATTTGTTTCTGCAAAAATTTTTAAATCAATACTCTTTTGATTTAATCTTTCCCATCTGATTTTTACTTGTTCTAATGATTCTTCCGCGGTAACGTATAAAACTTTCTCATTGAGAGATATTTTGCTTGCTGCTTGAAGAACTATTGTACTTTTGCCTATACCTGGCTCTCCTCCAAGTAGTACAACAGATCCAGGCACTATACCACCTCCAAGAACTCGATCAAATTCCTTAAATCCAGTGGTAAATCTTGATATTTTTTTAGATGAAATTTCATTGAAAGGTATGGATTTCTTATTATTTTTAAAATCTTGATATTTAGGTCTCTTGTTTTTAAGTTCTTCAACAATTGAATTCCATGAGTTGCAATTAAGGCATTTCCCAAAGTATTGAGAAGTTTTAGTTCCGCAATTTTGACATATAAAAGTCGATAATTTGCTAGACATTAAGTTTTTGAATAAGGTGATGGAACTAGAATGTTTGGGATATTGCCCCTCTACAAGTTAGATTAGGTTAATAATTAATTCTCTTACTGATTAGCTAATAGAAACAAATGGCTTTATCTAGTCAAACTAAAGAAACAATCCTTGTCGCAGATGACGAGGCAAGTATTAGAAGAATTCTGGAGACACGACTCTCCATGATTGGGTACAAAGTTGTAACTGCAAGTGATGGTAAAGAAGCACTAAAGTTATTTAAAGACTATGAGCCTGATTTGGTAGTACTTGATGTCATGATGCCAAAGTTAGATGGTTATGGAGTTTGTCAAGAATTAAGAAAAGATTCCGATGTTCCAATTGTTATGTTAACTGCATTAGGAGATGTTGCTGATAGGATAACAGGTTTAGAATTAGGGGCTGATGATTATGTAGTGAAACCATTTAGTCCTAAGGAATTAGAAGCTAGAATTAGGTGCGTTCTAAGAAGAATTGACAAAGAACAAATGCCTGGGATGCCCAATTCAGGATTAATTTTGGTTACTGATATAAAAATTGATACAAATCGAAGACAAGTTTTTAAAAGCGATGAAAGAATTAGATTAACTGGTATGGAATTTAGTCTCTTAGAGCTTTTGGTAAGTAGGTCAGGAGAGCCATTTAGTAGAGGAGAGATCTTAAAAGAGGTTTGGGGATATACACCTGAGAGACATGTAGATACAAGAGTAGTGGATGTTCACATATCAAGATTAAGGTCAAAACTTGAGGCTGATCCTGCTAATCCTGAGTTGATATTAACAGCACGAGGCACAGGATATCTTTTTCAAAGGATTGTTGATATTGCTCCTTTTAATGGTAAATAAATGAGAAAAGAAACTGCACATAAAATTAATAAGTCCAGAGCTATCAGAAGATTAGTTATTTGGTACAAAAGAAACTCGGCCGTAACTTCAATAGTAGATACTGCTGCTAGTTCTGCAGTAACGGCTAGTAATGTTGCGGGTAACGTAGTTTCTGGTGCTGGATCTGTCGTGAGCACGGCTAGTAATGTTGCTAGTAATGTTGCGGGTAATGTTGCAGGTAATGTAGTTTCAAGCGCTGAATCTGTGGTGAACACTGCTAGTAGTGTAGTTTCAAATGCGAGTTCATTGGCTAAAAATACATTACAGCCATTAGTTTTTGACCCATTAAAAAGATTACAAAATAACGATAATGTTCTAGATATGGAGGAGGACTCGCAATCTAATAGAATTTGGATTGCAGTTGATGGTATGGGTGGAGATTATGCGCCTGGGCCAATACTAGAGGGTTGTCTGGAGGCGATAAGCAGATTTCCCATAAATATAAAGTTTGTTGGCAATATCGAAAAAGTTAAAAACGCAGCAGAAAAAATTGGCTTGATAGAATTGTTTGAAAAAGAAATAAAAAATAATCGTCTTGAATTAATTGATAGTGGAGATCCTATAGGAATGAATGAAGAGGCTACTGCAGTCAGAAAAAGGAAAAATGCAAGTATAAATGTTGCAATGGATTTAGTAAGAAACAATAAAGCTCAAGCTGTTTACTCAGCTGGTAATTCAGGAGCAATGATGGCTTCTGCCATATTTAGAATTGGAAGATTGAAAGGGATTGATAGACCCGCTATTGGTGCATTATTTCCAACAAGGGACCAAACTCATCCTGTCTTGGTTTTAGATGTTGGAGCAAATACAGATTGTAAACCTTCTTATCTGCATCAGTTTGCTCTTTTAGGTAATATTTATGCAAAAGATGTCTTGCAAGTAAAAGAACCAAGAATTGGCCTTTTGAATATTGGAGAAGAAGAATGCAAAGGTAATGATTTATCCCTGAAAACATTTGAACTACTGTCTAATGAAAAAAGTTTTGATTTTGCAGGTAATTGCGAAGGTCGAGACGTATTGTCAGGTAGTTTCGATGTAGTCGTTTGTGATGGTTTTACTGGCAATATATTATTAAAATTTCTTGAGTCTGTGGGAGGGGTTTTATTAGATATTTTGAGGTCTGAGCTTCCAAGAGGGAGGCGGGGAAAAGTTGGTTCGGCTTTTTTAAAAAGTAATTTACTAAGAATTAAGAAAAGATTAGATCATGCCGAACATGGAGGTGCATTATTACTTGGGGTAAATGGTATTTGCGTAATTGGCCACGGCAGTAGTAAGTCTTTATCAGTAGTTAGCGCTCTCCGTTTGGCTCACTCCGCCGTCAATCACAACGTGATGGAAAATTTAAATCAACTTCAAAAGCATCAAGTTTTAAATTCATAAAACATTTTGCGTCAAATTTATGGTTGACTTATATAAGTAATTAAAAACTCTTTTGGAAGCAATAAAGTTTAACCAGATTGGAGTCTCATTTAAAGGAAGTGGCAGTTATGTACCTGATCAAATACTAACCAATCAACAAATTAGTCAAAAGGTAGATACAAGTGATGAATGGATAAAATCTAGAACTGGAATTTCTGAGAGGAGGATTGCAAGCTTAGGAGATAATGTCACTGAGATGGGCTATCAGGCAGCACTAACTGCTATTGAAATGGCTAATTGGGAAATTGAAACGATTGATTTGATTGTTTTAGCTACTTCTACTCCCCATGATTTATTTGGTTCAGCGCCCTCTATTCAATCTAAATTGGGGGCTTATAATGCTGTAGCTTTTGATTTAACTGCAGCATGTAGTGGTTTCTTATTCGCATTAATAACAGCATCACAATTTTTAAAAGGTGGTAGTTTTAAGAGGGCTATTATTATAGGAGCAGATCAATTATCAAGCTTTGTTGATTGGAACGATAGAAGAAGTTGTATTCTTTTTGGAGATGGTGCAGGTGCATTAGCAATTGAAGCAACAAATGAATTTGATAATTTCATTGGCTTTGATATGAGGACTGATGGGGAAAGGGGTTGTTTTCTTAATCTTCCATCAAAAAATAGTAAGGATTCAATAATTGATAACATTGACTTTTTAAATGGAGGTTTTTCTCCAATTCAGATGAATGGTCAGGAAGTTTACAAATTTGCGGTTAAAGAAGTTCCGAAAATTCTTGATAAGTTGTTTAGAAAAACGAACTATAGTTCTAAGGAAGTTGATTGGCTTTTATTACATCAAGCTAATCAAAGAATATTGGACTCTGTAGGAGACAGATTAAAAATTCCTAGAGAAAAAATTCTTAGCAATTTAGAAAAATATGGTAATACTTCAGCGGCAACAATTCCTCTAATGTTAGATGAGGCTATTAAAAATAATAGAGTTAAACAAAATGATATTATTGCAACAAGTGGTTTTGGTGCTGGGCTAAGTTGGGGTGCAGCCCTTATTAAATGGGGTTAAAAACACAATAGGAACATTATGACAGTTGCATGGGTATTCCCTGGACAGGGTTCGCAAAAAATTGGTATGGCAAAACAAATTGAAAATTTGCCCAACACAAAAGAGAGGTTTAGTTATGCTTCTGAGATATTTGAGAGAAATTTATTTGAAATTTGTGAGTTAAATTCTGAATCAACAAATTCTCTTGATGACTTGAATGACACAAGAAATACACAAATTTGTCTGTTTTTAGTTGAATCAATTTTATTAGATGCATTAAAGAATAATGGTTTTAAACCAAATTATGTTGCTGGGCATAGTTTAGGGGAAATAACTGCACTCTATTGTGCGGATGTTTTTACATTCGAAGATTGTGTAGCACTTATAAAAATAAGATCTCAACTAATGGTTAATGCTGGCAAAGGATCTATGGCAGCAGTAATTGGTTTTGATAGAAATCAACTTGATTTATTAGTAAAAAAAATTGATGATATTGTAATTGCTAATGATAATAGTTCCTCCCAAGTTGTCTTATCAGGCTCTCATGCAGCATTAGATAATTTATCGAGAGAAATTACTTGTAAAAGATTTTTGAAATTAAATGTTTCAGGTGCATTTCATTCACCATTTATGAATGAGCCTTCAGCAAAATTTTCTGAATATTTAAAACAGATTAAATTTAACAATCCTTCTTTTCCAGTCATAAGTAATTCTGAACCTTCACTTTGTAGTGATCCAAATGAGCTTAAAATTAGATTGAAAAACCAAATGTGTAATGGAGTAAGGTGGCGAGAAACTATGGATTTAATGGCAAAAGATAGTGATCTCCATATTGTTGAAATTGGTCCTTCAAATGTACTTAGCGGTTTAGGAAAAAGACATTTGAAGGATGTAAAAATTTCTCAAGTTTCATCTTCTGATCAAATAACTTATTAATTCCTATGAAAAATGATATTTTTCAAAAATTAATCTATCAATTAGTTAGCAAACTTTTAGTATTTCCTATTTATAGATTTGTATTTAAAGGTCAAGTAATAGGTAGAGATAATATTCCGCAAAAAGATTCTTTTATAATGGTTTCTAATCATGGTTCTTTACTTGATCCTCCTTTGTTAGGACATGCTCTTGGACGTAATATATCTTTTATGGCCAAGGCAGAGCTTTTTAAAATTCCTTTTCTTGGCTTTGTAATCAAGGCTTGTGGTGCGTACCCTGTAAAGAGGGGCATTGCTGATAAAAATACCATTAAAATAGCATGTAAAAAGTTATCACATAACAATTGCATTGGAATTTTTATTGATGGTACTCGTCAAAAAAATGGGCGGGTTAATAAACCAAAACAAGGGGCTGCATTATTAGCCTTTAAAAATCAAAAACTATTATTGCCTGTGGCAATAGTTAATTCGCATAAACTAATAAGATTTAAATTCTTTGTTCCTTTCTTTTCAAAAATAGTTATTAAAGTGGGAAAACCCCTTCAACCTCCACAAAGTTCATCAAGAGATGATCTAAATTCTGTGACCATGCGCCTTCAAGATAATATTAATACTTTGATTGGATAAATGCTTAATTAATTGGAGAAATAGGGTACAGTGGCAAAACTTTTTGCCATGATTTTACATTTGCATTTAATAAATTTTTATTGGATAAATTTAATAATTCTGTTAAATCTTCCTTATCCTCATAATTAGCCTCAAAAACAAGTTCTTCACTTTCTAATGCTGTAAAAACTTTTGGTAAAACTGTTTCTCGAATGACTGAAACCCCATTTTTTTGTTTGTCACAACAAATCTCATATTTACCTGCAATAAATCCCTTGCGTTTTAATTTTTTGTAAATCCAAAATGATTGTTTATTTGTAAAAATTTTATTTTTTGATGCAATTCTTTTCGCGATGATTTCAAATGAACTAAAACTGTCTAAAGGACAATTTATTTGTTGTGAAATAGTTCTTGCTAAAACTACAATAAGTCTTGAAGCATTAAAATTAGCTGGCCCTATGCTGACAGATATTTTCTTTACTTTTTGTAAATTTTCTTTAGAAATAAATTTCTTGAAATCAATAATCAAATTGTTACACAAGTCATTTTCGAATTTTTTTATAAATAATTTATCAGATTCAAGATTATTGTTTTTTCTGTATCCAAAGCCAAAACAATCGTCTGTGCTATGAATCACTAATGTAGGGTATTTTTGTCTTTCTTCGAGATTATGTTTCATATATTACCTTTAAACAGGTAATTTCATACCTGGATTACATTTAGACCATTTACCAAATTCATTCGTAAAACTTTCACAAGCTTGAACATCCCAATCAGTTTTGTAAATACCACTCTCATCTTTAACTATACTGACATGAATAAAAGGGTTTTTTGCTTTAAAATCAGGAACACTACAAATATTATTTACACCATGATTATTTTCAACATCATGATAAGTGATACATCTATCAACCCATTTACAGTTAATGCAAATGCACATAATTAATAAATAAGATGAAAAGTAATAAGATTCTTAAAAATCATACACTAATAATTGATGAATTAGAGAGAAGTATAAAATTTTATCATTGGAATTCTATCTTATCTTTTTTACCTAAAGGCTCTTATTTAGTTGGTGGTTATATAAGGGATATTATTTTGGGAAGAGTAACTGAAGAAGTAGATGTTGATATTGTGGTACCTTTAAATGCTATTGAAATTGGAAAAAAGATTTCAGACAATATTGAATCTAAATTTATAATCTTAGATAAGAAAAGAGAAGTTGTAAGAATTATTCTTAATCATATTTCAATCGATATTACTAATCAAATTTCTTCCACAATAGAAGGGGATTTGATGACTAGGGACTTTTCAATTAATTCTATTGCTTTTTTATTTGATAAAAAGTGTTTGTTTGATCCATTAAATGGCTTAAAAGATCTAGAAAATTCTTTGTTGAGAACGTATTCAGAAATCAATTTACTGAATGATCCATTACGAATCTTAAGATGTTTTCGATTTGTTTCAGAATTGAATTTTAAAATTGATCAAGAACTAATTAATTTTATTAAACAAAATAAAGGGAAATTGTTCCTTGTTTCCAAAGAGAGGATTAATTATGAAATACATAAAATAGTAAATGGAGTAAATGCCCTTGAGGCAGTAATTTTGGTAAAAGAATTTAATATTATTGGGTCTGATAATTCATATAAAGATTCGTTTTTCTTAGATTTACAAAAAATTAATTATGCAGAACTTAATCAGAATGAACAAGAGAAATTTTTACCATTGTTTTTCATAACCCAAATATTAGATGAAGTATCTTTAGAGACATTTAAATTTAGTAAAGCTGAAATTGAAAAAACTAAGTTATTACGAAAATGGCACTTTTTGTTAAAGAAAAAAAATATTGCTCAGTTTAATGAATTAGATAGATTTGCATTACACCAGGAATTAGAGATGTTTCTTCCATCTTTTATTTTTTATTTACCTAAAAATTTACGATTAGATTGGCTTAAAAGGTGGCGTGACAAGGATGACAAACTATTTCATCCTTCAAATATAGTGGATGGTAATGTGATCAAAAAAAATCTGAAAATAAAGGACGGGCCTATATTAGGGGAGCTTTTAAATTATCTTTCAAAGGAGCTTGCTTATAAGAGATTGAATAATTTTGATGAAGCTATTTATAAAGCAAAGCAATGGATTGAACAAAATGCGCCAAAATGTGATTAAATACACATAGCTTAGTTTTGTTTAAAGTTCAGACTTCAAAATCATTTTTAAAAATTTATGAGCATTCGCATTTACATTGGAAATTTACCACAAGGATTTAATCCAAAAGAATTTGATACACTTCTAAAATCAGTTTCTGATTCGATTAGATTTAAAGCAGTTTTAGATAAGGAAACTAAGGAATGTAGAGGGTTTGGTTTTGCGACATCAAACAATGAAGAGAATGCTAATTTACTAATTCAAAAATTAAACGGTTTTGAATTTAATGGTTCTAAATTAAGAGTAGAACTATCAGATAAGAAAGATTCTGCTTCAAATAGAAGAAATAGTGGCAACTTAAATAAGAACAAGAAGAGAAAAGATTTTAAGAAAATTGTCCATAGCGACGCTCCTAATCTCGAAGCCCCTGATCCAAGATGGGCTGGAGAACTATCCAAGTTAAAAGATTTGTTAGCTAATCAAAAGACACCTGCTTAGTTATTTAATTCGAGAAATTAAAAAAGATATAGGAATCTCAAAGGCTTTTACAGAATTTTTTACAAAGGCTCTGTTATTAAAAACATCATAGTCTAACCTTTCAATAGAATCTAATATTCCTCTATAGAGACGTAAGGATGTCCAAACTGGCCATCTTGCATCGGAAGATAACCACTTAATCCCATCTTCAGACTTTTGGAACCAATCCCGAGCCCTTTTTAATTGAAAGTTCATCAGCTCTTTCCACTGCTTGTTTATTTCACCTTTTAAAAGTTCTTCTTCTGAATAATTAAATTTTTTAATATCTGCTTGTGGGAGATAAATTCTACCTCTTTGCCTATCTTCTCCGACATCTCTCAATATATTCGTCAATTGATTGGCTATACCTAATGCTATAGCCGACTCTGAGGGGTCAGGTTTCGCACTCCATGGCGCTGATGTATAAGCACTATCTAGACCCATAACATTCTGAGTCATTAAACCAACAGTTCCTGCGACTCTATAACAATAGAGTTTTAATTCTTCAAAATCTTTGTATCTAAATTTATTGAGATCCATTCTTTGACCATCGATCATATCTAAATAAGGTTGAATATTTTGCGGATATTTTTCGATGGTATCTAATAAAACTGCGTCTAATTCAGATTTAATATTTCCTTCAAATACATTCTTTGTATTTTCTTCCCATGCATCTAAATTATCTGAAAGTTCATCTTGAGATTTAGTTGAAGCTTCTAAACTATCCATTATCTCATCAGTTCTTCTACACCATACATAAATAGCCCATATAGCCTTTCTTTTTTCTAATGGTAGTAGAAGAGTTCCCAAGTAAAAGGTTTTAGCCCATTGTTGAGTTTCTTTACGGCATATTTCATATGCTTGATCTAGTTGAGAAATTGAATTTTTCAAAAAGTTTTAGCTGAATTTGAAGATTACTTTAAATGTTCAAGAAACATTTTGAGAGGTTTTGGAATACTCCTTGTTGATTGATTCCGCGCACAATTTACCACTTAAAACGGCTCCTTCCATAGATGCTAAATATTTTTGCATAGTATAATCACCAGCCAAAAAGAAATTTTTTATAGGAGATTTTTGGCTAGGTCTGAACTCCTGACATCCAGGCACTGCCTTATAAACAGATCTTGGAGTTTTGACTACTTTATATTTTCTTAAAATTGTCTTATCATCTCCTATAAAATGTGTTGGGAATAATTTTTTTAGTTCTTCCATCGTTGCATCAACTATTTCTTGATCACTCTTATTTATCCAGTCTTTTGCTGGGGCAAAAACTAATTCAAGCATTGATCTATTTGGATCTTCATATTCTTTACATGTAATACTCATATCTGCATACACACTAAGAAGTGGTGATCTGCTAAAAAGTAAATGATCAATATCTGTTAATTTTTTGTCAAACCATAAGTGAATATTAATAACTGGTACACCATTTAAACCATCTAATTTAGAAAACGCGTCTAGACCCTTCCATTGTTTAGGTATCATTAATTTAAAGAGATCTACAGGCATTGCACTAACATAAGAGTCGGCAGTAAGCTCTTTCTTTTCATTTGAATTTAGAGAGGCAATTGTAAAGCTCTTAACAGTACTATCTTCATTAAGGTTAATTTGCCTTAATGGACTATTCATGTGAACTTCTCCTCCACGAGCAGTGATATATTCAACAATTGGTTGACAAAGTCTTTCTGGAGGAGCTCCGTCGAGGAATGCCATTTTTGAACCATTTTTTTCTTGTAAAAATCTGTTTAGTGCTGTTAATAAAACTGTAGAAGATATTTCATCAGGCCCAATAAAATTTAAAGCCTTACTCATAGCAATAAAAACTTCATCATTAACTCTTTCTGGAATATTGTGTTCCTTAAGCCAATCTGTCCATGATTTGGTATCACATTTGTCTAAGTATTTTTGACCTCTTAACATTGCAGGAACTAACCCTAATCCAAAAAGAATCTTTTCATTCCATGAAAGCATATCGTTATTGCTCAGGATGGCTGAAACTCCATTTATGGGAGCTGGTATATCGGGAAAGTCAAATCTACTATAAGTTCCAGGCTCTGAGGGCTGATTAAAAATCATTGAATGACTTTTCCATTGGAGTCTATCCTCAATATCTAGTTCCTTAAAAAGTTGCAACATATTAGGGTAGGCTCCAAAAAAGATATGCAAACCAGTTTCGTACCAATCTCCATCCTCATCTTTCCATGCAGCAACCTTACCTCCAAGAACATCTCTTGCTTCAAGAACTATTGGAATGTGACCATTATCAACTAGATATTTAGCGCAAGATAACCCCGCCAAACCCGCACCAGCAATTACAACACGCATTATTAAATCAAGAAATAAATTAACACTTACTAATAAGCTACATTAAAGTTATAACATTATAGTTTTTTTCGTTGATTATTTCGCAAAATTATGGAAAAAATGCTTTTAAAATCAACTACACGACATGTAAGAATTTTTACTGCTGAAGTTGTTGATAAAGAGTTACAGTTTCATCCCAATAAACTGACTCTTGATTTAGATCCAGATAACGAGTTTATTTGGAACGAAGATTCTTTGAACAAAATTAATGAGAAATTTAATGAATTAGTCAAAGAGAGAGCAGGAAGGGATTTAGATGATTATGAACTTCGGAAAATAGGATCAGAAATCGAAGGTCTTATTAAATTTTTGCTGCAAAATGGGCAATTAAGCTATAACCCTGATTGTCGAGTAATGAACTATTCAATGGGTTTACCAAAGACAAATGAAGTACTGTGAATAGACCACCCTCAAATAGAAGGCCTAGGAGAGGCTCAAATAGAAGAAGTTACCCCTCAAATCCGAGAGAGATGGGCTCTTATGGACAAAGAAATGGTAGATTGCCTGCTTCTTCTGAACAAAAGATTAACTTCAGTACAGGAACTATCGCTGTTCTTGCGGGAGTACTAATTCTAGGAGTTGGTATTGGGAGTGCGATTACTAGTACAACAGATGGAGGACAGGGAAATATAGCTAGTCAACAACAATTAGATATGGCTGTTCCTGATCCTGAATTTTGCAGACAATGGGGTGCCAGCGCCTTTGTCATTGATGTTGAAATGTATACAACTCTCAATCCATCAACGAGTTTTGTAACGCAACCAGCTCTACAGCCAGGTTGTGTAATTCGAAGAGAGAATTGGACAGTTTTGCAAAAACAAGGAGCGATTAGTAATGAAGATGTAAGAGAATGTAAACAAAGAATGAATACTTTTGCTTATATTGGATCTATAAGAGATAAACCAATAGTTAAATGCGTTTATCAAACTGATGTTAATGAAAATAAATTTATAATTAAGGGAGATGGACAAGCCGAAGATGGAGGAGTAGGAATTAATAAAGAAGCAATTCAGTTCTAATCAAATTTAGGTTTGCCTTAATGGGCTTTCTAAACTTGCAAACTGAGGTAGGATATTTTTCTTAAATACTTCTGATGCTCTAGAGGTATATCTTGAGGGATTAGTAATTAATTTTAGTTCTCTTTTAACCTCTAAGTCAGCTACGAAAGCTTTATGGATTGTCCCAGCCGCTAATTCTCTTTCAATTGAAACAACTGGTAAAAACGAAGCCCCTAGACCTGATTGAACTGCATTCTTTATTGATTCAAGAGAGTTCAGTTCCATCTCAATTTTTAATCTTTGAATGTCAAGTCCAGAATCTTGAAGAAGTTTGTCAACAACTTTTCTTGTTGTAGATTGAGAATCTAATGTTACGAAATTTAATTTGTATAAGTCTTCTTTTAAAAGCTCTTTTTTGTTAGAGAGTTTGTGTTTAGAAGGTAAAACTAGGGCTAATTCATCTGTTGCATATGGAATTACTTGTAGCAAATTTTCTAAATCGCCAGGTAATTGTCCTCCAATAATGGCTAGGTCAATTTGTCCATTGGCAACACTCCAGCCAGTTCTTCTAGTACTATGAACTTGAAGTTGAACAGATACATCAGGATATTTTTGTCTGAAAAGTCCTATCATTCTTGGCATTAAATATGTTCCTGTTGTCTGGCTGGCTCCAATTACAAGGGTTCCACCTTTTAAACTATTTAAATCTTCGATAGCTTTACAAGCTTCGTCACACTGATTCAAAATTCGCTCACAATATTCAAGTAATAGTCTTCCTGCTTCAGTTAAAAGAGCTTTTCTTCCACCTCTATCGAAAATTGTTATTTCAAGTTGTTTTTCTAGGTTTTGTATTTGTAAACTCACAGCGGGTTGGGTTACGTATAATAAATCAGCAGCTTTTTTAAAACTTCCCTGAGCTGCAATAGCTTTTAATATTCTTAATTGGTCTAGAGTAAATGGTAATTCGGGCATCTATTATCCCTACAATTATTTATAATTCTAATACTTAAAAGTATTCTTGTTAAGAATAAAATTGTTTGAATAATCAAAATTTATGGAGACACATAAAACTTCCTTGGTGATATTACTATTGATTTTTATTTTTGCTGTAATTCATAGTGGCGGAGCTGCTTTAAGAATTAAAGCAGAATCTATTATGGGAGCAAGATTATGGCGGTTATGTTTTGTTTTTTTAAGTTTGCCATCTGCAATTATCTTGATTAGTTATTTTTTAGCTCATAGATATGATGGAATCAGATTATGGAATTTTCAAGGTAATAATTTCGTTTTTTTAGTAGTTTGGCTTTTAACTGCCATTAGTTTTTTGTTTTTATATCCCGCCACTTACAATTTGTTGGAAATTCCGTCAGTCTTAAAACCTAAAGTACGAATTTACGGAACTGGGATAATGAGAATTACAAGACATCCCCAAGCATTTGGTCAGATAATTTGGTGTTTTGCTCATACTTTATGGATTGGTACATCATTTACATTGATAACTTCTATTGGATTAGTATTGCATCATCTCTTTGCAATCTGGCATGGGGATAAAAGATTAGCCAAAAGATTTGGCGAAGAATTTGAAAACTTTAAAAAAAATACTTCCATAATCCCCTTTAAGGCGATATTTGAAAGAAAGCAAGAATTCAAAATTAAGGAATTTTTTAGGTTATCGCAACTTGGTATATTGATTGCAATAGGAGTACTGTGGTGGTCACATCAGTACATAAATATTGCTGTTAAAACATTTAATTCATCATTTTTGTCGGAATTTTTCAATTGACAGTTTAAAATCTATAATATAAATTCTTTAAAACATGCCTCAAGCTTCAGAAATTGCCTGGTTAATTCCTGTTTTCCCACTCATTGGAGCAGTGCTTTCTGGTTTAGGACTAATAAGTATTAACAAAAAAATTAATAATTCTAGAGAAATTGTTTCTATAAGTCTAATTTCATTCGTCGGTATTTCTGCAGTAATTAGTTATAAAGCTCTGATTGAACAAATTAATGGCTATCAATCCGTAGAAAAATTATTTGTATGGGCTAATGCTGGGGATTTCACGATCCCAATGGGTTTTGTCCTTGATCCTTTGGGTAGTGTGATGCTTGCTTTAGTAACTACCATAACTTTGCTGGTGATGATTTACTCACATGGTTATATGGCTCATGACAAGGGTTATGTCAGATTTTTTACATATTTAGCATTATTTAGTAGCTCAATGATGGGATTAATTATTAGTCCAAATTTGTTAGAAATTTACGTTTTTTGGGAGTTGGTTGGAATGTGTTCTTACTTATTGGTTGGTTTTTGGTATGACAGGGATGGTGCTGCCCACGCTGCACAAAAAGCATTTGTTGTGAATAGAGTAGGAGACTTTGGATTATTGCTCGGTATTCTTGGTCTGTTTTGGGCAACGAATAGTTTTGATTTTAATGAAATAGCTACTGGAATTTCTAAATCAGTTTCTGACAATTCAATACCCATTTGGGCTGCTTTACTCCTTTGTTTTTTAGTTTTTTTAGGGCCAATGGCAAAATCTGCGCAGTTTCCCCTCCATGTATGGTTACCTGATGCTATGGAGGGCCCGACACCGATTTCTGCACTTATTCATGCGGCGACAATGGTTGCCGCAGGAATATTTCTAGTAGCGAGGCTTCAACCTTTATATTCAATATTCCCTTCCATTCAGTTCATTATTGCTTTGGTGGGAACGATTACTTGTTTTTTAGGAGCTTCTATTGCTTTGACACAAATGGATTTAAAAAAGGGGTTAGCATACAGCACCGTTTCTCAGCTTGGTTATATGATGCTTGCGATGGGTTGTGGCGCTCCAATTGCAGGAATTTTCCATTTGATTACTCATGCTTGCTTTAAAGCAATGCTATTTCTGGGATCTGGCTCTGTAATACATGCTATGGAAGAAGTAGTGGGTCATCAGCCTGTATTGGCTCAAGACATGAGATTGATGGGCGGTTTAAGAAAAAAAATGCCATATACTTCAGCAACATTTTTAATAGGTTGTGTAGCAATAAGCGGAATTCCTCCCTTAGCGGGTTTTTGGAGTAAAGACGAGATACTCGGAAATGCATTTATATCATTCCCAGCTTTTTGGTTTGTAGGACTTCTAACAGCTGGCATGACAGCCTTTTATATGTTTAGGCTTTATTTCTTGACATTTGAAGGAGATTTTAGAGGAGAGAATAAAGAATTACAAAAAGAACTTTTAATCGCTTCTAAAGTGAATCTAGATGAAGACAATGAAGAAGAGCATAAAGAACATGGTTATATTCATGAGTCTCCTTGGTCAATGACATTTCCCTTGGTATTTCTAGCTGTGCCCTCTGTAATTATTGGTTTTATGGGACTCCCATGGGATAGTAAATTTGCAAATTTACTAGATCCTGAAGAAGCTGAAATTGCTGCAAAAGCTTTTGAATTAAAAGAATTTTTGCCTTTAGCAATTGCATCAGTTGTGATTGCATCAGCTGGAATTATTATTGCTTATCAAGCTTATTTTGTGAAAAAAATTAATTTGTCAATTTTATTTGCAGACAAGTTTCCTACTATTAATAAATTTTTATCAAACAAATGGTATTTAGATGATATAAATGAAAAACTTTTTGTGAAGGGAAGTAGAAAACTTGCTAAAGAAGTTTTAGAGGTTGATTCTAAGGTTGTTGATGGCGTCGTGAACCTTACTGGACTTGTGACTTTAGGTAGTGGAGAAGGTTTAAAATATTTTGAGACTGGTAGGGCTCAATTTTACGCTCTTATTGTCTTTGGAGGAGTAATTCTGTTAGTTGCTATATTTGGCTTTCAATCTCCTCAAGTCACTTAATTACAATTGTGTGTCTTCACTGTCTATTGGGGTGAAAAAATACAGATAATTTCTAGACTTTATTTAAGATAAATTTCTTATTAAATTGAGTACTTATTTTTTTACAAATTTTGCGACACAAATCTTAGGAACTTTGGGGGCTGGATTGTCTACTTTTCCTTGGCTATCTGCTTCAATTTTGTTCCCAATTGGGAGTGCTTTTGTGATACCTTTTTTTCCAGATAAAGGAGATGGCAAAGAGGTTAGATGGTTTGCCTTGTCTATTGCATTAATAACTTTTTTAATAACTGTAGGTTCATATATTAATGGTTTTGATATCAATAATGAGAATGTTCAACTTAAAGAGAACATTAGTTGGCTGCCTGATTTAGGTCTGACTTGGTCTGTTGGAGCTGATGGCATTTCGATGCCTTTGATATTACTAACAAGTTTTATTACTGCTTTGGCAGTTTTGGCTGCATGGCCAGTCAAGTTTAAACCAAAGTTATTTTTCTTTTTGATATTAGTTATGGATGGTGGGCAAATCGCAGTATTTGCTGTTCAAGATATGCTTTTATTTTTTCTAACTTGGGAACTTGAGTTGATTCCCGTATATTTATTATTAGCTATATGGGGCGGTAAAAATAGACAATACGCAGCAACAAAATTCATTATTTATACAGCTGGAAGTTCTATATTTATTCTCCTCGCAGCATTAGCTATGGGCTTCTACGGCACAGAAATCCCTAACTTTGAGTTTTCTCACTTGGCAGCGCAAGATTTTAGTCAAAAATTTCAAATACTCTGTTATGTGGGGCTCTTAGTTGCATTTGGAGTAAAACTTCCAATCGTACCTCTTCATACTTGGCTTCCAGATGCTCATGGAGAAGCTACAGCTCCTGTTCATATGCTTCTAGCTGGAATTTTATTGAAGATGGGAGGATATGCTCTTTTAAGATTTAATGCGCAATTATTACCTGTTGCTCATGCTCAATTTGCCCCATTATTAATAGTTCTTGGAGTAGTAAATATAATTTATGCGGCATTAACTTCTTTTGCTCAAAGAAATCTTAAAAGAAAAATTGCATATAGTTCGATAAGTCATATGGGTTTCGTTCTTATTGGAATAGGTAGTTTTAGTAGCCTTGGAACAAGTGGAGCAATGCTACAAATGGTTAGTCATGGATTAATTGGAGCTAGTTTATTTTTTCTTGTTGGTGCTACCTATGATAGAACAAAGACTCTTAAACTTGACGAAATGAGTGGTGTAGGGCAAAAAATGAGAATCATGTTTGCCCTTTGGACTGCTTGCTCCCTTGCTTCCCTTGCTTTGCCTGGCATGAGTGGATTTGTTTCCGAATTAATGGTATTTACAGGATTTGTTACTGATGAAGTTTATACACTCCCGTTTAGGGTAGTAATGGCCTCTTTAGCTGCTATCGGTGTAATACTAACTCCTATTTATCTACTATCAATGTTGCGAGAAATTTTCTTTGGTAAAGAGAATCCTAAATTGATCGAAGAACGAAAACTTATCGATGCAGAACCTAGGGAAATTTATATTATTGCTTGTTTACTTTTACCGATAATTGGAATAGGTTTGTATCCCAGATTAGTGACTGAGAGCTATCTTGCATCTATTAATAACTTAGTTGATAGAGATTTAACTGCTGTTAAAAGTGCTGTCAAAACAAGTATTTTTTCAGGAACTAAAAAAACTGAGATGTTAAAAGCTCCAACAATATAATTTTTTTAAATTAATTCAATATTAATTGGCATTAAATAATTAAGCATATATCTTATGTTTAGATATTAGTTATTTTAAAATACCTTATTTGAATTCTATTGATAGTCAACAATTAGGCCCTAGATTGTTGATTAAGTTTCTTCAAGACGCTGCTGGGAAGGGAGATCTTGATCCATGGGATATTGATGTAATAAGTGTAATTGATAGCTTTTTAGAGCAATATTCGCAATCTCTTAAAAATACTTCGAATAGTCAACTTTCATATCAAAAAGATTTATCTGAGACAAGCGAGGCATTTTTTGCAGCTTCGGTACTAGTAAATTTAAAGGCTCAAGTTTTGGAGTCTGATGTTTTCAAAACAAATTCGTCGGATATTGAAGATGATTTTGACGTGGATGATCAAGATTGGATTGATCAAGAATTTGATATTCCAAAATATCCTGAAAAATATCTAAGGAGAAGATCCATAGCACAACCAATTCTTAAACGTACAACAACATTGGGAGAACTGGTTAGTCAATTAGAGTCTATTGCTGAAGTTATAGAAACCCAAGATCTTCTGCTTATGAAGAGAAAAAGAAATAAAAAATATTCCGATAAGGATCTAATTTCTCAAGTGAAATCTTTAGCACATCGCGAGAAACTACCAGAAACTACTAAAGAATTGGGGAAATTTATTGATGGCTGGGAAAAAGCATTACAGTGGACAGATTTTGAATATTTAGTTAAGAAATGGCAAACAGTTGTAAAAAATGATTTAGATAAAGATCGTCTTGGGGTCTTTTGGGCTTTGTTATTTTTATCATCTGAAAACAAAATTGAAATTAAACAAATTAATTCCTTATATGGGCCAATTCAAATTAAAAGAATAATTCCTGATGGAGGCTTAGCTCAATTGCCCATAGAAAATCTAGAGGCAACAAATACCCCTCCCTCTGTTGCTTAGCAGCTTAATAGTAATAACGTATAATCTTTAAAAAAGAGGTTTTGTTTTCATGAAGGCAATGATACTTGCGGCAGGTAAAGGTACACGTGTTCAGCCAATAACTCATGTTATTCCAAAACCAATGATACCGATATTACAAAAACCTGTAATGGAGTTTCTTTTAGAATTATTAAAAGAGCATGGCTTCAAAGAAATAATGGTTAATGTCTCTCACCTCGCTGAAGAAATTGAAAATTACTTTAGGGATGGTCAAAGATTCGGTGTGGAGATAGCCTATAGTTTTGAAGGCCGAATTGAAGATGGGGAATTGATAGGAGATGCTTTAGGTTCAGCAGGAGGATTAAAAAAAATTCAAGATTTTCAAAAATTCTTTGATGAAACTTTTGTTGTACTTTGTGGAGATGCTTTAGTAGACTTAGATCTTACTGAAGCAGTTAAGAAACATAAGGAAAAGCGTGCAATTGCAAGTTTAATAACTAAAAAAGTAACTAGAGATCAAGTATCAAGTTATGGAGTAGTAGTCTCAGATGATAATGGTCGAATAAAAGCATTTCAAGAAAAGCCATCTGTAGATAAAGCTCTAGGTGACTCTATTAATACAGGTATTTATCTTTTTGAGCCTGAAATTTTTAATTACATACCATCAGGTGAGAAATTTGATATTGGGGCCGATCTCTTCCCTAAACTTGTTGAAATGGATTTGCCATTTTACGCATTGCCAATGGATTTCGAATGGGTAGATATTGGAAAAGTTCCTGATTATTGGAGTGCTATTCGCAATGTATTACAGGGAAAGGTAAGACAAGTAGAGATACCTGGTAAAGAAATTAAACCTGGAGTTTTCACCGGATTAAATGTCGCTGCTAATTGGGATATGGTTGATATTACTGGGCCAGTATATATAGGTGGAATGACAAGAATAGAAGATGGTGCAACAATTATTGGACCTGCGATGATTGGCCCAAGTTGTTGTATTTGCGAAGGTGCGACAATTGATAATTCAATTATTTTTGATTATTCTAAAATTGGTAAGGGCGTTAGACTAGTCGATAAATTAGTATTTGGCCGTTACTGTGTGGGAAAGAATGGAGATCACTTTGATTTGCAAGATGCATCGTTGGATTGGTTGATAACAGATTCTAGAAGATCTGATATGACTGAGCCATCTCCACAGCAGAAGGCAATGGCAGAATTGTTAGGTACTGATTTGATTAATATTCCAGATTAAGACCAGCTTTTTCAAGAATCTCAGGGATTAAATGCTCTGCTTTAACTGCCATTAGATGAATACCATTTGCAATATTAATAAACTCTTGAGATTGTTCAGCTGCAATTTGTATCCCTTCTTGTAACGGTTCTTTAGCATCTTTAAGACGATTTAAAATATTTTCGGGGATGTTTGCTCCAGGGACGTATTTGTTTATAAAGAGAGCATTTTTGTAAGATTTCAGAAGAAATACACCTGCAATTACAGGGATTTCGAGAGGGTTGCTAATTTTTTCACAAAATTCTATCAAATTTTCTTTTTTCATAACCATTTGAGTTTGTACGAATTGAGCTCCAGCCTCTTTTTTCTTTATCATTCTATTTTTTAAACTTTTTTGATTTTTGCAACTTGGATCTGCTGCAGCTCCTGAAAATATAAATGTTTTTTTATCAGATAATTCTCCAAATGAAGGATCAATCCCTTTATTGAACGCTTGAATTTGTTTAAGCAATCTAACTGACTCGAACTCGTGAACCGCTTTGGCATCTTGTTGATCCCCGGCTTTTACTGAATCACCAGTAATGCATAAGATGTTTTTAATTCCTAAAGCATTTGCTCCGAGAATATCTGATTGTAAAGCAATTTTATTACGATCTCTGCAAGATATTTGCATTATTGGTTCTATCCCATTTTCTAGTAATAGTTTGGACATTGCCATGCTGCACATTCTCATTATTGCCCTGCTTCCATCGGTAATGTTAACAGCATGTACCTTATCTTTCAAAAGTTGTGCTATCTTAAGAGATCTTATGGGGTTTGCACCTCTAGGCGGCATTAACTCTGCCGTTATTACCTTAGAATTTTTTTCTAATGTCTGCTGAAGTTTTGATTTCAATTGCTTTTGTTTCTTACTTAGTTAACAAGTGTAATGAGATTGCTAAACTTAATTAATATATAAAAGGAACTGTTTAAATGCAAATGGTTGAAGAAGATGTGAACAACATTGATATGTCCGGTCTCTCAGCAAGAGAGATGGAAATCATTGATTTAGTAGCTAATGGGCTTACAAATCAAGAAATCGCGGTAAAACTTACTATTAGTAAAAGAACTGTTGATAATCATGTAAGTAATATGTTTACCAAAACTGGATCTAAAAATAGAGTTGCACTTTTGAATTGGGCAATGGATCATGGAAAAATTTGTAGAGACGGATTTAATTGCTGTTCCCTCCCAGATTCTGACCAAGACTAGTACCCTTTCCTTTTCTTTTATCGTTAGCTAACTCCATTAAACAATAATTTGTAGAACTTAATTCGAAGAGTTCAGCATATGCTAAGCAAACATCTTTGTCTGAATCAACAAATCTCAATATACCTTCCTTATCGTAAAGACCATACATTTGAAGAAAATCAATTTTATTTAAATATAAAGAAAATATAAAGGAAAGGTGGCTCTTCTGGCTAGTTATTTTTGAGAGTTGTCAAATAGTAAGTAATTATCTTCCCATTTTGAAAAAGGTTTGTTAGAAAGACTGAAATTGGAGTAATGAGTTAGCCCAGTAATTTCTTTTGATATGAAAGATGGAAGATTTAAATCTTGCTCCTCATTGGAAAGTTCAATTTCGGCAATTTCAAGAGGAAAATTATTTCCTTTAAAGCAATCTATAATCCAATATTTTTTTTCTACTTCTAAAAAATACCTTTCTTTTTTAATGATATTTGAAAGATTTGACATTATTATTTCACCATCTTTTCTTGGAATGGAGTATTCAAATTCAAAATTGGTAAAGCTTTTGATATGTTTTTTGAGTGCAATTTTAAAGTCTTTCCCTGTCAACCTTATCCTAATAATCCAATCATCCAAATTTTTTGATAGATATCCTTGTTCAATGAAAATCTTTTTAGTGATAAATTTTTTCCAATTATCATTCTTTATTAGAAATCTTCTTTCTATTTCAAAGGCCATTTAATTTGCTGGATTTTTTTTAGATAAATCACCTTTCCAATCTAGTTTTTTTATTAAAGTGTTGTAATAGTTAGTACTTTTTTTGAACTTTATTATTTTGCAGGATGATTTACTTTTCTTGATCTCGCAAAAATAAGTTTCTTTAATGGTCATACATTTTGAACCGTCTCTCCATAATTTAATTTCCCCTTTATTTTTTTTTACTGGTTTAATTATTACTTTGCTTGTATTTGGTATGACTATTGGTCTACTTGCCAAACTCATCGGGCATATAGGGTTAATAATCATTGCATCGATACTAGGATGTACAATTGGACCACCTGCAGCCATTGAGTACGCTGTTGACCCAGTAGATGTAGATATGATTAATCCATCACCTTTATATTCATTCACTTTTTCGTTATCTATTTCAATTTGTATTTGGTTGGTAGGAGAAATATCTTCTTCAACAGACTTAAAATAAAAATCATTTAAGGCATCGTAGCTTTTTATAATTTTTTTCTCTGGACTTGTCCCAAGGATACAAACATTACAATTTAATCTATTACGAAAGTCAATTATATATTCTTCGTTTTCAAGTATTTCAATAAAAGATTTGTCAAATAAAAATTCTTTTTCTTGTGTAAGAAACCCCAAATTACCACCTATATTAATGCTCAATAAAGGAATATCATAATCAGCTAATGCATTTGCACATTTTAGGAAGGTTCCATCACCACCAATAACTATTCCAATGTCTGGCTGTGATTCTGAATTACAAAGATATGCTTTAATTTCATTTTCATGAAAATCACTTTCTATCCTGTTTGATTTAATATTTTTTTCTTTAAGAACTTCTTCGCAGAATTTTGAAGCCTCTTGAGCTATAGAACTATCTGAACGATATACAATGAGCACTAATGAAAGTTTCATTTAATGCTTTTACCATTTTAATAAATTAAAACTTTCCATATCTACAGTAACCCTGTTTCTGTAAAGCGATAGCAATATAGCTAATCCAACAGCTGCTTCTGCGGCAGCAACAGTAATCACAAAAATCGCAAAAACTTGTCCTTGAATTAAATTATTATCAATATAGGAAGAAAACGCCATCAAGTTTATATTTACCGCATTGAGCATTAATTCAATGCTCATAAGAACTCTGACTGCATTTCTGCTATTTAATAATCCCCAAATACCAATGCAAAATAGTGCTGAAGATACTATCAAAAAAGCTTGAAGAGGAACTGATTCTAAATTCATAATAATAAAGTCGAAAGGTTAATTTTTATTTGTAAGTAATGGTTCTGACGATTTTTCAATTAACTCCTGATCTACAGGTAGTCCTGTTGAAATATCTTTGCTCATTACATCTCTTCTAGCTAAAACAATAGCCCCAATCATTGCCATTAAAAGTAAAACTGAAGCAACTTCAAATGGGAGTAAATAATCACTAAATAGATGCTCACCAATCCTAATAGTTGATTCTTCTCCAATAGAGTTTTGTGGACTTGATAGGCTCCAAACATTGGTCAAATCAACTCTTATTAAGAGACTTAGTAGGGTTAAACATATCGTTGTTGAGATAATTATTCTCGATTTAATGTTCTTGATAGGCTTTAAATCTTCTTTTTTATTAACTAGCATTATTGCAAAAATTATTAATACATTAACTGCACCCACATAAACTAAAACTTGTGCTGCAGCGACAAAACTTGCATTTAAAAGAAGATATAATCCTGCCACACTCATGAAGACTCCCCCAAGGAGAAAGGCTGAATAAACAATACTTTCGAGCAATACAACACCAAGTGCTCCAATAATTACAACTAAAGATAGAACAGTAAAACAAATAAATTGTGTTGTTATTGCGATGGACATAAATTAATGGAAATTAATTAGTTGGATTAGAAACTTTATCTTTATTTTCATTGGGTTCAGGCCTCATCCAATCATAGACTTCTTCAGGTAATTTACCAACTCTAGTATCTGAAGCTGGGATTTCATGAGGGTCCATGATACCTTTGGGAAGATATGCAAGTTCTCTTAGAGGTTTAACTGATGGATCTGTTGTGACGTTTGTAGGTAGTCTACCAAGTGCGACATTATCGAAATTTAGATTGTGTCTGTCGAAAGTAGCTAATTCATATTCTTCGGTCATTGAAAGACAATTAGTTGGACAATATTCAACACAATTTCCGCAAAATATACAAACTCCAAAATCTATCGAATAATTTCTAAGTTCCTTTTTTTTAGTTTCTTTATTCATTACCCAATCAACTACTGGTAGATTTATGGGACATACTCTCACACAAACTTCGCAAGCAATACATTTATCGAATTCATAATGTATTCTTCCTCTATATCTTTCAGAAGGTATTAATTTTTCATATGGATATTGGACAGTAACAGGTCTTCTTCGAAGATGATCAAAGGTTACCGATATACCATTGTATAAATATTTGCCAGCATTAAATGCTTCTTTGATATAGCTATTTATTTGTTGAAGGAAATTGTTCATTTTGAATAATTTACTTAGTTATTTTATTTTAGTGGAATAATTTTAAATTTAAGTATTTTTACTTAAATTTAACCACCAAAGAATTGCGGAAAAGCAAGCTTTAATCCTGCAGTTATCAAAAGATTAGCAAGAGAAATTGGAAGAAGAAACTTCCATCCTAGATCTAAAAGTTGATCTATTCTTACTCTTGGAGTTGTCCAACGTAATAATATTGCAATGAAAACTAAAAGATATGCTTTTAAAACAGTCATTATGATGCCTATTGATGCAGTGAAAACCTGTATGAGGGGTGTATTAATTGGCAAATTAAGAAACTTAGCTATTAATTCAACTGGAATAGGAAAACCCCATCCTCCCAAATAAAGTATTGATACTAATAAAGCTGAAAGTATTAAATTAATGTAACTACCAAGGTAGAACAATGCGAATTTCATCCCTGCATATTCAGTTTGATATCCTGCAACTAATTCTTCTTCAGCTTCAGGTAAGTCAAATGGAAGTCTTTCACATTCTGCAAGAGCACAAATCCAAAAGACTATAAAACCAATTGGTTGTCTCCAAATATTCCAACTTAGGATTCCAGCGCCACTTTGTTGGTTAACAATGTCAATAGTACTTAGTGAATTTGTCATTAGTACGATAGCCAAAACAGATAAAGCTAAAGGTATTTCGTAACTTATTGATTGAGCTGCAGCTCTTAATCCTCCTAATAATGAATATTTATTATTTGATGCATATCCGCTCATAAGAAGTCCAATTGGCTGGATACTACTTAAAGCGATCCATAGGAAAATTCCAATACCCACGTTACTTATTAAAAGATTTTGTCCAAAAGGAACAATTAACCAGGAGAGAATTACTGGGACAAGAACTAATATAGGTCCTGCAGTGAAGAGAATTCCATCAGCTTTAGCTGGAATAATATCCTCTTTAACAAGTAACTTAAGACCATCTGCAATTGGTTGGAGTACTCCAAGCGCTCCTGCATATTCGGGGCCTATTCTTTGTTGAGCAGCAGCAGATATTTTTCTTTCAAGCCAAACTGTTACTAAAACACCAACAACTGCCGCTACTAAAACTAATAGCATAGGTAGAGGGAGCCAAATTATATGAGCAATTTCACTAGAAAGGCCAAAACCTTTTAAGAATTCATTAAAACTATATTCGAGATCTAATCCGTATTCCAAAATTTTTACGTTATTTACTTAATACATTAACTCTTCACAAACAATATGTGTGTTTTTTATGAAAAGCTGCAAATATTATTCTCTATTTTCTAGGCTGATCCAATCTCTTGGCTCTGAACCAGTATAGATTTGAGATGGTCTAAAAATTCTATTTGCTCCAAGTTGCTCTCTCCAATGTGCTAACCAACCAGCAACTCTAGATATGGCAAAAATTGGAGTAAATAAATCACGAGGAATACCAAGTTTTCTATAAACAAGACCAGAATAAAAGTCTACATTAGGGAATATACCCTTGGGGCCAAGTCTTGGTATTGCCTCTGCCTCTATTGATTTAGCAACTTCATACATTTCATCTGCTCCAAATCTAATAAAAAGCTCTTCTGCCAGCTTTTGAAGAATAATTGCTCTTGGATCTTTGACTTTATATTCTCTATGGCCGAAGCCCATTATCTTACTTTTATTTTTTATAGCGTTATCTAAAAAAGACCCAGCATTTTCTGGAGTTTTGATCTCTTCTAACATTGCAATCACATCTTCATTTGCTCCTCCATGCAGTGGGCCAGCTAGTGTTCCTACTGCAGAGGCGATGACAGCATATGGGTCTGTAAGAGTACTTGCAGTCACTCTAGCGCTAAATGTACTTGCGTTTAAACTATGTTCTGCATGTAGAATTAGACACCTATCAAAAACTTTTGCAGCTATAGGATCTTGTTCTTTTTCAGTCAGCATGTAGAGAAAATTTGATGAGTAAGTTAAATCATCTCTAGGTTGAATTGGGTCTTGTCCTTTCCTAATAAGCTGAAATGCAGCAATCATTGTGGGTATTTTTGCTATTAGTCTTATCACTGCGTTGTAGATGTAATTAGGATCATCTATTGCTCTACGTGAATAGAAGAGCCCCAAAGAAGCTGCACTAGATTGAAGAGCATCCATAGGATGACCAGTGGCAGGGAAACATTTCATCATATCTCTGACTCTAAAACTTAACCTTCGATGCATCTGAACTTCTTGTTCAAAATTTCTAAGTTGGATAGCTGTGGGCAATTCACCCCAAATCAAAAGGTAAGCAGTTTCTAAAAAACTGCTTTTTTTGGATAGTTCCTCAATGGAGTAGCCTCTGTACAATAATTTACCTTTGTTGCCGTCTATATCACAAATAGATGAATTAGTAACTGGGACACCCTCTAATCCTGGTTTTAAAATTACTTTGTTACTATCCAATTGCTTAATTCAATATCAAATACTTATAGATTAAAGATAGTCAAATAATTTTTAATTAACCACAAGTTATAAACTTCACAAAAATATAGAATGATTGAGTTTGAAGCTTGTTTGAATCACTTTATTAAAGTATTTTTAAACTTGTTTCTGTATAAATAATTGGATTTCTTTCTGGAATAGATTGACTTATGATTTCTAGAGATTCTTCATTTGATATTTTTAAAATATTTCTAATGAGAAAATTAAGATCTTCCAAATCAGAAAAATATTCAATCTTATTGGAATTTTCATCTTGGATATCAACTTTTGCATAAAGAAAAGCAGATTTATCTTTAGAACTTTTTAGATTAAAAAATTTTTTTGAGATTTTATCTAGTTTTTTACCATGAATTAAATAATTACTGATGAATTGCAAACCTCCTGATTCTATTGAATAGATATTTTCAAAAGTTAATTGTTTAATTACATCGTTTTTTTCTTCAAGAATATCTTTGGAATATATCGAGTAAATATCTTCATTTTGTTTCAAAGTATATTTGTTGAAATCTTTTAGTTTTTTCAAATCACTTAAATCAAATTGATTTTCAGTATTTTTTTCAAATGTTATAAGCCAATCTTTTTTTGAATTGAGAATTAAGATGTTTTGATTTGCATTTTGATTAAAATCTTCGAAAAAACTTTGTTCAAAATTATTTATGAAGGGTTTTAGATATTTGCCAAAATTATTTATTTCACTAAAAATTGAAACTTGAGGATTATCTTCATTCGTAATTTCTTTATTTATTAGCTTATCATATGCATTAATATCAAGATTTTTTTTATTATTTAGTAAATATGATTTTAAAATTAAATGTTTATTTTTTAAGTCAAATGTTGTAGCTACAATATCCTCATTTTTATCAGTAAAAATTTCATTATTAAAAAATATACTTTCCGCAAATTTCTTTGTAAATAATATATTTTTTGGTTTTTTTAGTCCAAAAAGTTCTTCCTCAAATTGAAATTTCTTTTCTTTAAAATCATTGCTAGAGTTAATACTATTTTTGATTAATTTTTTATCTGATGAAGCAATTATATAATTATCTTTGGTCCGATATATGAAGTTTAGATAATTTAATTTATTCTCTCTATAAATTGGTATTATTTCATCAGTCTGATCAAATTTACTAGGCAAATTTAACATATCAGCTATTGTTTTTTCTGGCTTAATTTTAAAAACTATCAAAATATCATCTTTAACCTTTTTATTTTTTCCATAAGTTGAAATGATAAGTTCATTATTATAAATATCTTCTAATTTATTGTTGCCTAAATCTATACCTAAGTAATCTAATATGGAATCTTTTATTAAAATAAATTTATCTTGGTTTTTGGGATTCTTATCGTTTTCAATATTATTAATAATTTTAGAAATATCTAAATTTGATATGAATAATAATTTATTGTCTTCTGGTAAATATCTTAATATATTTATTTGCTCAATATTTGCAGTTAACTCCTTATTGTTATTGGCATAAACTTTTTTAAAACCAAAAAAAAGTAATAAAGATAATAGTAGTATTATTGCTACTAATCTAAGTTTCATTATAAATGTTTATTTTTATTTTTAACAATAAATTTACTCCTGCAACTTAATTTATTAAATTGTAAATAAGACATAATTTATCCTTATAATTGGGAAATTATCCAAAATCTATAAATGCTTCTAGTCTCAATGATTGGTTTAATTCTGAAAAAGAAGATCCAGTCTTGATTGATGTCAGAGAACAGTCAGAGATTGAAATAGCTCGTTTCTCAAAAGAATTTTTACATATACCAATTAGTAAAGTTAAATCTGAATACGTTGAAGAAATATTTTCTGGTTTATTAGACAGAGAAATTGTTGTTACATGTCATGCAGGCATAAGAAGTTATGGCTTTTGTCAATGGTGTTTAGATAATAATATTGTGAGCGAAATATGGAATTTGGAGGAAGGTATTGATGGATGGAGTAGATATATTGACCAATCAATTCCTAGGTATTGATTAAATATCTAATGAAGAAGCAACAGTATTAACATCTTTGTCACCCCTCCCAGAGCAATTGATAACTATATGAGTATCTTTTTCAAGAGTAGGGCATAATTTATCTAACCAAGCAAATGCATGGGAGGTTTCTAGTGCTGGTATAATCCCTTCAAGTTCACTAACAAGTCTCAAAGCATTTAAAGCTTCTTGATCTGTGACCGATCCATATTCTGCTCTACCTATATCTTTTAAATGACTATGTTCAGGGCCTACCCCAGGGTAATCTAAACCTGCACTTATTGAGTGGGCTTCTTGTACTTGACCATTAGCATCTTGTAAAAGAAGACTCATTGATCCATGCAAAATTCCTACTGACCCTTTAGTTATAGTTGCAGCATGTTTGTCAGTATCAACTCCGCTTCCTGCAGCTTCAACTCCAATTAATCTTACAGATGATTCTTTAACGAAAGGATGGAAAAGGCCCATCGCATTTGATCCCCCACCTACACAAGCAAGTAAAATATCTGGTAAGGATCCAAACGATTCCAGACATTGTTTTTTAGTTTCTTCACCTATGACTGCGTGAAAATCTCGTACAATTTTCGGGAAAGGGTGTGGACCCGCAACAGATCCTAAAATATAGTGTGTTGTTTCGACATTAGAAACCCAATCTCTAATAGCTTCACTAGTGGCATCCTTAAGTGTTGCAGTGCCAGAATTTACAACTTTAACTTCAGCACCTAGTAATTTCATTCTAAAGACGTTGAGGGATTGCCTTTTTATGTCCTCAGCACCCATATAGATAATGCATTTCAAGCCAAATCTCGCACAAACAGTAGCTGTAGCAACTCCATGCTGCCCTGCACCAGTTTCAGCAATTATCCTTTTTTTTCCCATTCTAATTGCTAATAAAGCTTGACCGAGGGCATTATTAATTTTGTGAGCACCAGTATGATTTAAATCTTCTCTTTTAAGCCATATTCTTGCAGTTGCTTGTTTAGTTTTGTAGTGTTCAGTAAGTCTTTTGGCTTCATAAAGTGGTGTTTCTCTTCCTACATAAGTCTTGAGTAGATGATTTAATTCTTGTATGAAAAGTTTATCTTTCCATGCATTTTCTGCAGCGTTTTCAAGCTCAAAAAGAGCAGGCATTAATGTTTCTGGAACATATTGACCACCATATTTTCCAAATCTTCCCTCTTTGGAGGGTTGATTTAAATCTTCGTTGTTATAGTTTTGATCTTGGCGAGAAAATGTACTTACCACTTTTCTATAGAATAAGTATTAATTAACTATAGATTATATTGAAAATAATGGGAAAAAAGAATTGGATCGAATTTGATAATCAAGAAAATCAATCTCAAGAAACATTTAAAGTTGATACTTTTAATAAAAAATCAAAAATAAATATTTCAAAAGAAAAAAAAGGTAAAAAGGGCAAGACGATTACTATAATTAAAGGTTTGGGAACCGAGAATCAAATCTTACTAAAAGAATTTCTTAAAAAAATTAAAGTTTTTTGTGGAACTGGAGGAACATTAATTGATAGTAATATCCAGTTACAGGGTGATATGGTGTCTAAATCAATTGAGTTTCTTCGTAAAGAGGGATTTCATAATTTTTGAAGCAAGGGTTAGGATAGGTTTTTAATTTTGATGATACAAAAATGAAAGAACAAGATCAAACAAATTCAACCAATATAAAGTGGCATAGTTTAACTATTGATAGAGAAAAGTTGGAGAAAATGAGGGGGCATAAAGGAATGGTTATTTGGTTTACAGGCTTATCAGGCTCAGGTAAAAGTACTTTAGCTAACGCTTTAAATGAAGTTTTACACTTAGATGGTTTTTCAACTTACATCTTGGATGGAGATAATATAAGGCACGGTTTATGTAAAGATCTTGGTTTTTCGGATGAAGATAGAGAAGAAAATATAAGAAGGATTGGGGAAGTTGCGAATTTATTTATGAATGCTGGGATAATAACTATTACAGCATTCGTTTCACCATTCATAAGTGATAGAGATAAAGTGAGAAAAATTATTGGATCTAAGGATTTTATTGAAGTTTATTGTGCTGCAAATATCAAGGTTTGCGAAAACAGGGATACCAAGGGTCTTTATAAGAAGGCTCGTTTGGGTGAAATTAAGGATTTTACAGGGATTTCCAGTCCATATGAAGCTCCTCAGAATCCGGAAATTGTTGTTGATACAGGTTCGTTAGATTTAAAGGATTCAGTTGAAAAAGTTATTAATTATCTTAAAGAAGAAAACCTTCTTACAAAGGGCTAATAGAAAAATATTAGTTCATTGATTTTGCAGATAATTGTCAGCCCCAATATTTGATAATTTACTATTTTTATTTCTTACCTGTGTATGAAGATTTTCTCTAAATTCCTTTAAATTTTTTTTAATAGATTCATCGAATAAACCTATAATTTCTATTGCCAATAATCCAGCATTCTGACCTCCATTGATTGCAACTGTTGCTACTGGTATACCAGCAGGCATTTGAACAATTGACAAAAGAGAGTCAATCCCTTTAAGTGTCTTACTCTCTACTGGTACTCCTATAACAGGAATACAAGTTATGGATGCCAACATTCCTGGAAGGTGAGCAGCACCACCAGCACCAGCTATTATTACTTTTATGTTTTCTGATTCTGCACTTTTTGCATATTCCATCATCTCAATAGGTGTTCTATGAGCAGAAAGTATACAAACTTCAGTTTTTATTCCAAATTCTATTAAAATATCTATTGCAGGTTTCAATGTTTTTAGATCTGAATCACTACCCATCACGACAGCGATTTTATAAATATCTTTAGAATTCAATTCTGACAAAATAACAAATCAATTCTTTCCTATAATGGCGTGCAATTAATTTATCGCCAGTTAGTTAGTATAAAAAGGATAAATTTTCAAAGAATATTATGACGTCAAATAAAATTATCGAAAAAAGTGAAGTTAAGGAGTATTTCAATGGGACTGGCTTTGAAAGATGGAACAAAATTTATAGCAAATCTGATGAAATCAATACTGTTCAGAAAAATATTAGGAAAGGACATCAAAAGACTGTAGATGATGTAGTCTCATGCATCAAAAATTATCCTGAACTAACAAAAAAAAGTTTTTGTGATGCAGGATGTGGTGTTGGAAGTCTATCCATACCTTTACTAAAACTTGGTATTAAAGAATTACAGGTAAGCGATATTTCTTCTGAAATGATTAAAGAAACAAAGAAACGCATAAGTGAATTAGGTTTGAACCAAGGTAAGATCAAATATGAAGTCTGTGATCTGGAACAACTAAAAGGATTATTTGATGTAGTAGTTTGTTTAGATGTATTTATTCATTATCCTCAACCGGTCGCAGAAGAAATGGTCCAACATTTATGTGATTTAAGCAAAGAAAAACTAATCGTTAGCTTTGCTCCTTATACTCCAGTTCTTGCTGTTCTAAAAAATATAGGTAAATTATTTCCTGGGCCAAGTAAAACTACTAGAGCTTACACATTAAAAGAAAAGGGAATTATTAATGCTGCCAAAGAAAGAGGATTTAACGTGGTTAAAACGAAATTAAATCAAGCTCCTTTTTATTTTTCGAAACTAATTGAATTTGAAAAAATAAAATAATTTATTTTACTAAATGATTTTCAAGTGCATAACGAACTAATTCGGTTCGGCTAGATGTACCTGTCTTTATAAACAGTCTGCTTACATATTTTTCAACATTTCTAATAGATGTTTCAAGCTGTCTTGCAATTTCCTTGTTCATCAGTCCCTCTGCTACTAATTGAAGTACACTTGCTTCTCTTGGAGTAAAACTAGGAATATTGATTTTATTTTCTGAATTAGTCGGATTTTGGTCTGTGAGCATAGATTTTATTTCAGTAATTTGCTTCGCCATTGTGCTTACATCAATATCTGCGAATCTTGCTGCTTCTTTTAGTAATCGTTCTTGTCTATTGATTACATTTTTAACTCTTGCAGCTAGTTCATCGGGGTTGAAAGGTTTGGAAATATAATCATCAACTCCTGCAAGATAACCCTCTGTTCTGTCTAAGGTCATTCCTTTTGCAGTTAAGAAAATAACTGGAATCCCTCCTAATTTTTCATCCTTTCTAATTTTTTCTAATAAAGCATAACCGTTAGCTCGGGGCATCATAATGTCGCTAATTATCAAATCAGGAAAAATTGTTTGAGCTTTTTCCCAACCATCCTCTCCATCAATAGCAATATATATTTCAAACCCTTCATCTTCTAGAAATGTTTTAACAGCTGTTCTTAAACCAGGTTCATCATCAACTAATAAAATTCTTGATTTTCTTACTGTTTCATTATTTAGTTGATTAATTTCATTCATTTTATAAATTATTGAATTTGATTTCTAGTAATAATAAGAATTTTATATACTAAATACAATGCTATCAACTCCTATTCTACTAGATTACCAATCTTCAACTCCTTGCTCTAAAGATGTTGTTGATTCTATGAAACCTTATTGGAGTGAGATATTTTCTAACCCTTCAAGCAAATCTAATTTGGCGGGTATAAACGCAAGCGCTATATTGGAAGCCTCAAGAGAAAATATAGAACAAAATTTATTTCTTCATAATAAAAAGATTATTTTTACAAGTGGGGCTACTGAATCGAATAACTTAGCATTATTAGGTTTTGCAAGAAATTACCTTAAAAAAACAGGAAGATATGGACATATTATTACCTTGAAAACGGAGCATAAAGCTGTACTTGAGCCCTTAAATCAACTAAAAAAAGAAGGATTTATGGTTACAGAAATTTCTCCAGAAAGAGATGGGTTGATTTCAGAAGAAAAGTTCAAAAATAATATAAGAGAAGAAACATTTATGGTTAGTGTCATGTTGGCAAATAACGAAATAGGAGTTATTCAGCCAATAGCGACTATTTCAAAGATATGTAAATCGAAAGGAATAACTTTTCACTCTGATTTTGCACAATGTTTAGGTTATGTCGAGTTAAAAGATCTTTTATCAAATGTAAACATGATAACAATGAGTTCCCATAAAATTTATGGTCCTAAAGGAATAGGACTTCTTTTGATTGATGAAGAAATTAATCTGGAACCTTTAATTGTTGGAGGAGGGCAGGAATATGGTCTTAGATCTGGCACATTACCTCTCCCTTTAGTAGTAGGCTTTGCTAAAGCAATAGAGATAGCAGTTATTAATCAAAAAAGGAATGCTGATAAATTACTTTTATATAGAAATAACCTTTTAAATGGTTTGTTAGAAAACAATTCTGGTTTATTAATTAATGGCTCTATAAAAAAAAGATTACCACACAATTTAAATTTGACTGTATTGGATTTAAACGGAGCAAAGTTTCATAAACTTTTAAAATCTAAAATAATTTGTTCTAGTGGATCATCATGCAGTAACGGTGAACCTTCTCATGTTTTACTCGCATTAGGTAGATCTTTTAAAGAAGCAGAATCTTCAATAAGGTTAAGTATTGGATTAAACACTAATTCAAAAGATATTAAACAAGCAATTCGTATTCTCACGAATACTATCAAATCATTACGTTAGTAATTATTGGCTCTTTAATTTAATTGAGCAATTCTTAATTTTCCACTTCTAGCTCTTCTATTTACTTCGACTTCTTGTTCGGTAGGAGTTATTGGCTTTTTTGTCAGGTTTTTCAGTCTTTGATCATTCTTAAAAGAACTTTTGACTAATCTATCTTCAAGGGAATGAAAACTAATAATAGAAATAATTCCGCCTGGCAGTAGCCAATCAGGGACCACTTGCAAAAATTTTTCTAATACTTCAATTTCTTTATTAACGGCAATTCTTAGTGCTTGAAATGTTCTTGTTGCTGGGTGTATTTTTTTATATCTTTGTTTTGGTGGAAAGCAGCCGGCAATAGAATAAGCTAACTCTTTTGTACCAGAATATTTACCATTTTCCTTCAAATCCATTTTTATTTTCCTAGCAATCTTTCTAGATAATCTTTCTTCTCCATATTTATATATTAAGTTAGCTAGATCTTTTTCATTTAAAGTCTCAATTAATTTCTCTGCATCAACCTCAAGTAAAGGATTCATGCGCATATCAAGTGGACCATTTTTTTGGAAACTAAATCCTCTGTTAGGGTCATCAATTTGGTTACTATTTACACCAAGATCTGCAATTACAAAAGAAACTTTTTCTTTTGGTTTAAAATTCGCAAAATTTGAAGCCCTTATATCAATCCTATTTTTAAATTCATCAAGTTTATTTGATGCTGATTTTCTTGCCAGTGGATCTTGATCAAGGCCAATTATTTTTAAATCTGAATATTTTCTCAATAACTGATAAGAGTGCCCGCCTCCGCCTATAGTTGCATCTATTCCTTTAAGTGCTTTATGATTTATTAAGGGGTAATGCTCTAATGAGGCCATCATCTCATCTGTCATAACTGATTTGTGGTTGAAAAAAGATGAATCAGATAGGTCAATTTGCATAACTTTCGACTAAGATTTATTTAGAAGTAAAATTTAGAATGGCTCAGCTAGAGACTAGAACAGAACCAATGGTGGTCAATTTTGGCCCCCATCATCCATCAATGCATGGGGTTTTAAGATTAGTTGTGACTCTTGATGGTGAGAATGTCATTGATTGTGAGCCAGTAATTGGATATTTGCATAGAGGAATGGAAAAGATAGCTGAAAATAGGACAAATGTAATGTATGTCCCTTATGTAAGCAGAATGGATTATGCAGCAGGAATGTTTTATGAAGCTATTGTAGTAAATGCTCCTGAAAGATTAGCTAATATTCCAGTTCCTAAAAGAGCTAGTTACATAAGAGTTATTATGTTGGAACTTAATCGTATTGCTAATCATCTTTTATGGCTTGGTCCCTTTTTAGCAGACGTAGGAGCTCAAACTCCATTTTTCTATATCTTTAGAGAAAGAGAAATGATTTATGATCTTTGGGAAGCAGCTACTGGTCAAAGGCTAATAAATAATAATTTCTTCAGGATAGGTGGTGTTGCATGTGATCTTCCATATGGGTGGTTAGAAAAATGTATAGACTTTTGCGATTGGTTCGGTCCTAAGATAGATGAATACGAAAAATTAATCACCAATAATCCAATTTTTAGAAAAAGAATTGAAGGTCTTGGGACAATACATAGAGATCAGGCAATTAATTGGTCTTTGTCTGGGCCAATGCTTAGAGCTTCTGGAGTTTCTTGGGATTTAAGGAAGGTCGATAGTTATGAATGTTATGACGATTTTGATTGGCACATTGCTTCAGAAAAAGAAGGAGATTGTTATGCGAGATATCGAGTAAGAGTTGAGGAGATGAGACAATCACTAAGTATCATTCGCCAAGCATGTGAAATGATTCCAGGCGGTCCAACAGAAAATTTAGAAGCTCAAAGAATGGCGACTGAAGATAAGAAGAGTCCAATATTTGGTATGGACTATCAATATGTAGCTAAGAAGGTTGCTCCAACTTTTAAAATTCCTAATGGAGAATTATATACAAGATTAGAGTCTGGAAAAGGAGAAATAGGCGTATTTATTCAAGGAAATAATGAAGTTACCCCATGGAGATTTAAAATCAGAGCAGCTGATTTAAATAATCTTCAAATATTGCCCCATATTCTTAAAGGTGCCAAAATTGCTGATATTATGGCAATCCTTGGTTCAATAGATGTCATCATGGGATCTGTTGATAGATAAGTTTTTTAAATGACACCCTCGGATTGGTTAATCTTGAAGAAGAAAGTACGATTTGGCGATTGTGATTCTGCAGGTGTTATTCATTTTCATAACTTATTAAAATGGTCACACGAAGCTTGGGAAGAGAGTATTGAAATTTATGGGATTCCTTATCAAGATATTTTCCCGGATTTTTCTTTACGAAAAAGTCAAATTATATTCCCCATCGTCAATTGCGAGGCGAACTTTTTTGCGCCTATTAAAATTGGAGATTTATTAAAAGTAAAAGTTTCTCCCCAAAAAATTAATACTCATTTGTTTCAAGTAAATAGCTTTTTTATAAAAAATGGAAATAAAGTAGCAGAAGGAAAAATAATACATTGTTCTTTAGATTCTAATTCAAAAATTAAAGTAGAACTTCCCGATCAGCTAGAAAGATGGATAGAGGCTTCAAATGTAAGTTCAAATTTAAAAGAGTGCTAATTATTATTTTTTAAATTTATAGTTTATTTTTTCTGTATTTATATTTTTATTATTAATAATCCACTTTTCCGGTTTTTCATGTTTAGGCCAGCTTTGAGAAAAATTTTTTAGTAAATTTAATGACTTTTCAATATTTTTATAATTTGTAAGTTCTCTAAATTCGACAATTATTTCAATTCTATTTCCCCATAATTTGTGGGGTACTTTTGAAATATTGAATTTATTAATTGGGATATTTTCTTTCATAATGAAATCATTTAATCTAGATTCAATTACTTCTGGGAAAACGATTTCTCCTCCTGAATTAAATGCGTTATCAATTCTTCCAATAAACTTTAAATATAAAGAATTTTTGATTTGATTAATTTCACCTAAATCGCTGGTTTGCCACCACCCATCTTTATTTTTGAAACTTTCGGTTTTTGAAGAGTTTTTTATTTCGATTCCAATTCTGGCTGATTTTATTTCGATTAATCCTTTTTCATTAATTCTTATTTTTGTATCAGATAGTATTTCGCCAACATTATCAAAACCCATTAAGAATTCTTTTGGTTTTAAACTCGTAACCATTGCTGCTGTTTCAGTTGCGCCGTAACAAGGCGCTAATTTTATTTGTTCTTGAATACATTTTTCTGCAGTATCACGTGTAATTGAAGCTCCACCTACCCATATTAAATCAAAAATTTTTAGCCAATTAACACCATCTTTCTCAGCTAAAAGTCTTTTTAATTGGGTAGGTACTAATGAAGTAATCAAGTGTTTTTTGTGTTTGTTAGAGTTAATTGTAAAAAGTAGAAGTTCTTTAGTATTTTTTATTAAAGAAGGAGAAATATTAATACAATCACACCCCCAACTTTGACTTCTAATAATTGGCATTAATCCACTTATATGGTTAACGGGTAAAGTGTTAAAAATTAAGCAGTTTTGTAATTCAAATCCTTGATCTTTTAGCCATTGGCCTGATGTGGCCGCAGATAATTTTAGATTATTTAAATGGTGAATACATTTTCTAGGTTTGCTAATGCTCCCACTACTATTCAGGATAATTGCTGGCCCATTTGCATGAATTGGATCTAGTAAGTCATCGTTTTTATGAAATTTATTTTTTATATAAATTATTTTATTTTCTCTAATTTTTTGAATAATTTTCTCTATAGATTGAGTCTCATTATTTTCAACTTCAATAATGTGAATTTTATTTTTCATAGTTGATCCCATATCTTTTCTGCTTCATCTGAAAATAGGAAGGAATTGGGGAATTTATTCATTGCTAAACCAGGAACTTTTGGTGTTGGTCCAAGTAACTGTAGAGATGATAAATGATAAAGCCACCTCCTTCCTATTCCAGTTTCAAATGAGGTACTTATAGATATTAAAGCTTTTTTATTTTCTAAGTCTCTTAAAAGCTTAACTGGATCCTTTTCTTGAGAAGGTCTACGAATTTGCCAACCCTTCCACTCATCAATCAAAGTTGGAAATTTTAAAAGTGATTCGTCTAAAGCTATTGGAATTTTTTTGTTTAGTTCTTTTAGTCCATCTATATCATCAACAGATAGAGGTTGCTCTAACCAATCTATATTTTTGTTGCCTTTTAAAATATCAGCCCATCTATTAGCTATCTCCCTTCCCCAAGAACCATTAGCATCTATTCTTAACTTAATATTATTATCTATTTGCCCTAAGATTTCTTTTAAAATCGCTTCTTCCTCATTGTTATTTTTTAAAGCCACTTTCCATTTTAGTGTTACTGATTTTCCAATATTAGATTGATTGTTTTTAATTTCATTTAGATCTGAAATTACATTATTAGGATTTAAAAGTATGGCTGATTTATCAATTTCATCAAAAAAATAGTTTTCTTTAAAAATTATTTTTTCATTTATTTCTGCTAAAGCTGAATTTATTGCAGATTGGATGCATGGGTGAAAAATATTTATTTGCTCAGATAAATTTAAAACTCCTACATATTTAGGAATTATATTTAATTGTTCTTCACATTTTTTAAAGTCTTTTTTTAGTAGGGGTGAAACCTCACCAAATCCAATTTTTTTATCATTATTTGTTAATTTAATTATCCAACCCGATTTTGTAAGATAAGTGGTTTGAGAATTTTCTACTTTTGCGGATAATTTAAAGCAAAAAGATTTTTTTTTAAATTTTAAATTCATTTATTAATCAAGTAATTAAAGATTAATCCTGAGATTAAGCCAACTCCATTAAGAGTTTGAAATTTTATTGCAATGAATTTGCAATTTTTTATTGCTGAAGGTTTGTTATATGAAGAGTTTAATAATTTTATAAGTTTTATAGCTTGAGTAAAACTAATCAAATAAAGGACACAAAAAACTGGAATAAATCCTGTAATTATAGTGAAAAGTTGAAAAATATATATTGTAAAAATTATCCAAGGCACAAGTTGAGAACCTTTTTTTGCTCCTAAGCGAACTAAAGGTGAAGTTTTGCCATGCTTTTTATCTTCAATAATTTGATGAAAATGAGAACAAAATAATACTAGAGTTGTCGCCAAAGAAGGTCCTGAACCTAGTAATAAAGATTCTTTCCAAGGAGTACCTAGGAAATAAATATTTGAGGGATTTAAAGCAAGTAAGGCAGCAGAATAAGCAAAAGGTCCAAATGCAAGCCAGCATAATGGTTCACCTAAACCTTGATAGCCAAATCTAAAAGGAGGACCTTGATATAAATATCCTAAGAAGCAGCATCCTGCAACCAAAATCAAAATATTTATGCTTGTTGATAATGAAATAATTGAAATTATTAATAAACCAATAACTAAAGACGTATATGCAATAGATGAAATTATTTTTTTATTCTCTATAAGCTTTACTATTGAATGGAATTTAAATTCATCAATTCCGGTTTCTGCGTCAAATAAATCATTAGTTAGATTTTCCCAAAGCAATATCAGAATTGCAGCTAACGTAAATGCAATTAAATTATATATTTTTACTTTTTCATATTGATTTAGTAGATAAGCCCCTGAAATAAAAACAGGAAGTATTGCAACAGAATAAAGAGGCCATTTTATTGCCTGTTTCCATAATTTTTTTTTATTTTCATCCATTCTTAATTAACATACAAAATTTCATCATTATTAAATGTAGTTTATAAATTGAGTTACATTTTTTACTTTATTGCATGATTTTTAGTTATTTTCAATAAGTAATGAAAAATGATTTAAACTTTACAGATTTTTTAAAAGATGTATCTTTTACTTTCGACAAGAAAGTGGAACATTCTGGATTAGTAAGTATTTGTATTGAGATGCCGTGCATTGATTTATTTCAAGTATATGAATTGTTTATAAATAAATATCAGTTTTCTTCATTTTGGGAGGAATCAGATGGCATTTCATACATTGCTTTCGAGAAATGTAAATATGTTACTTTGGATGGCCCAAAAAGATTTGAGGTAGCAAATGAGTTTAATTCTGAGAATTTTAAAAATTTAATTAACTTAACTAATGAATCACATAATTCTGCACTTTCAAAAATAATTTATTTATTTTCTTTTTCAGAAAATTTTAATAATAATAATTTATCTGCAGATGTGCCTAGTTTGGAAGCTATCTTACCAAAAATATTAATTATTAAAAAAGATAAGAATTGCTGGTTGAGAATCAATGGTCATGTTGAAGGTAAATCATCATTAAGAACATTAATTGAAGAAATATGGGCCATTAGAAATCAAGTTATTAATTCTGGCTCAGAATTAATAAAATCATCTAACTTAAAAACTAGTTTTGATTTTCCTATTATTGATGATTTCCTAAATTCCTTAGAAACTTCTAATACGAATTTGAAAAAAGTAGTAAATAGAGGAATTCAATTAATAGATAGAGGTATCCTTGAAAAGATAGTTTTAGCGAACAGGATTAAAATAAAACTTAAAAATAAATTAGATTTATTAGAAATTTTAAAAAGATTAAAAAAGAATCAACCAAATACATGCAGATATGTTTGGAAAAGGAATAGTAAGGATATTTTGTTTGGAGCATCTCCAGAAAAATTATTTTCTTTTAATAAACCTAATTTAACTTTGGACGCTCTTGCTGGAACTATCTCCACTAATTTAAATTCCAAGAAACTCCTAAAAAGTACTAAAGACTTAAAGGAACATAATTATGTAATACAGTATTTAATTAAATGTTTAGAAGTTTTAGGAATAACAAACTTTAAAAAAAGTGATATCAAGATAAAGTCATTTGGAGATATTTCTCATTTGCAAACACTCATTTTCTCCAAAGTTGAAAATATATGTCCTTTTGAATTGCTTAAAAACCTTCATCCATCTCCTGCTGTTTGTGGATACCCCAAAAATGCAGCAATGGATTGGATAAATACTCTTGAGTCTTTTCCTAGAGGAAATTATGCTTCTCCAATGGGTTGGGTTGATGCATCAGGAAATGCTTCATTTCTTTTAGCAATAAGAGGCGCAAGATATATTGAAGGAAATATTGAATTTACTGCCGGTTCAGGTATAGTTTCAGGTTCTGTATTAGAGAAAGAAATAGATGAGATTAAATTAAAATTTGAATCTATAGTCAAACAAATATTTTCCGCTAAAAATCCTAGATAATTTCTATTAATTTTTCAATAACTTCCTCCGAAACATTCTTATTGGATAAATTTTCTATTTCTCTTAAACCTGTCGGACTGGTCACATTAATCTCGCTAAGCATTCCATTTATTACATCAATACCTACAAAAAATAAACCTTCATTTTTGAAGTGTTGAGATAACTCTGAGCAGATATTTTTTTCTTTTTCTGTTAATAATGTCGGTTCAGCCCTCCCTCCCATAGCTAAATTACTCCTAAAATCGCCTCCTTGAGGAATCCTATTTATAGATCCAATTGCTTCACCATTAACAATAATTATTCTTTTATCGCCCTCTATGACTTCAGGAATAAATTTTTGCATCATAACGGGTAACTCTTCTTGAGAAGTGATTAATTCAATGATTGATTTAATTCCTGGAGAATTTTTATTTATCCTAATAACACCTTGACCACCTTTTCCTCCAAGAGGTTTTATGACTACTTCATTATTTATATTTGCAAAATTAATAAGATCTTTTACCTTACTCGCCACTATTGTAGGTGCCATTAAGTGGCTGTATCTCAAAGCACCTAGCTTTTCATTCCATGCTCTTAATGATGAAGGTTTGTTAATTACTTTTACTCCTTTTCTTTCGGCAACTTCTAAAAGATGGGTTGCATATAAATAAGCCTCATTTACAGGAGGATCTTTTCTCATCCAAATGCAATTGAATTCGGCGAGACGTATGCAATCATTATTTTTGAAAGAAATCCACGGATTTACTTCAACTTTTACGGAAGATGCCCATACTTCGTCTCCTCTAGCTTCAAGGTCTTGAGGAGTACAACTCCAGATTTCAATATTTTTTTTTGATGATGCTTGCATTAAAGCAGCCGATGAATCTTTTAAGGGATTAATATTTTTTATTGGATCTATTACGAATAGGAATTTCATAAGATCTAATTTAATAATGCGTCTAATTTATTTTCATTTTCTAAGCTGTAGAGATCATCGCAGCCTCCGATACCCTCATTATCTATAAATATTTGTGGTAATGTTCTTCTACCATCAGCTCTTTTAGTCATCAATTCTCTGGCATCTTCATCGCCATCTATTTTAATTTCTGTAAAGTTTATATTTTTTTTCTTGAGTAGAGATTTTGCACGAATACAGAATGGGCAATATTGCCAAGTATAAATTTCAACTTTGGACATTTTTTTAAAATAATACTTAGTTTATACTATTAAACAAAAGTGCTTGTTAGATTATAAATAACGATTAAATTCTATTTTGATAGATATTACAGATTTCAAAAAAGATCTTTCGGAACTAACAGAGCGCCTGGGTAATGCTCAGGATTGTCTTTGACGTTCCAAGATTAAAAGCGAAAAGGAGAGAATTAGAGCAATTTTCTGCTCAGCCTGAATTTTGGGAGAATCAAGAAGAAGCGAAAAAGCAAATGTTAATTCTTGATGATGTCAAAGCACAACTCGAATTGTTAGATAAATGGAAAACTTTTATTTCTGACGCTAATGCCTCTCTTGAGCTTTATTCTTTAGAACCTGAAGAGGAAATGATTTTGGAATCTCAGCATGGCTTAAAGAAACTAAGAGAGAATTTAGATAAATGGGAATTTGAAAGATTGTTATGTGGTGAATACGATAAGGAAGGAGCAGTAGTTTCTATTAACGCAGGGGCGGGTGGAACAGATGCGCAGGATTGGGTAGAGATATTATTGAGAATGTATTCAAGATGGGCCGATAATAATCAAATGAACCTTTCAATCAACGAATTATCTCAAGGAGAAGAAGCAGGTATTAAAAGTGTAACTTTTGAAATTGATGGAAAATATGCATATGGTTATCTTCAACATGAAAAAGGAACTCATAGATTAGTAAGAATTTCGCCTTTCAATGCTAATGGCAAAAGACAAACCAGCTTTGCTGGGGTTGAGGTTATGCCAAAATTAGATGAAAATATTTCCCTTGATATACCTGAAAAAGATTTAGAAATTACAACAAGTAGATCCGGTGGAGCTGGAGGACAAAATGTTAATAAAGTAGAAACAGCAGTAAGAATTGTTCATTTGCCTTCAGGGATTTCAGTAAGATGCACCCAAGAAAGATCTCAATTACAAAATAAAGAAAAAGCTATGTTAATTCTTAAGTCTAAACTACTAGTGATTGCTAAAGAACAACGAGCTGCAGAAGTCGCTGATATTAAAGGTGATATTGTTGAAGCTGCATGGGGCAATCAAATAAGAAATTATGTTTTCCATCCCTATCAAATGGTAAAAGATCTTAGGACTATGCAGGAGACTAACGACCTAGATAGTGTTTTAGATGGTGGACTTGAACCATTTATTCATGAATTATTACGCATGAATATTTCTTCTAACGAATCTATTGAATAACTAATGGAAAATAAAAACGAAAATTTAGAAAAAAAAGTTGCTCCTCCAAGCTTTATAAAGCTTGCTATGAGAAATATGGTAAGGAAGGGTTCAAAAAGTATTTCTCATTTCACAATAACCTTTTTAGTTTTAATTGGAATTTTAATACTTGTGGCCACAATAGGTAAGCCCAATATTCCTGTATAAGAATCTATGAAAGAAAAAATTATTTCTGAAATAGATTTAGATTTGGTTTTTCAATGTAATGATTTTTCTCAATATTCAAATAAGTTAAAAGATACTAAAAGTAATCTTATTTTTGAATCTATTTTTTGGGAGAAAGTTTTTTTATCTTGGATAAATACAATATTAAAAAAAGATGATTATGAATTGCCGAATTTTATTTTTGAAAAAAAATCTTTTTCATTAGGCTTTCAGATAATATCTAATCAAGAAATTGCTTCTATGAACCAGAAGTGGATGCAAAAAAATGGTCCAACTGATGTTCTATCTTTCCCAATCATTTTTGATGAATCTCTAAATAATTTAGAACATGTAGAGTTGGGAGATATACTTGTATCATTTGAGATGGCACTTGAGCAATCTTATGAATATAAACATTCAATCTATAGAGAGATGCTCTGGTTAGCTAGTCATGGATTTTTACATCTTTTGGGATGGGAACATAATAATGATCTTGATTTGGAAAATATGTTAAATTTTCAGGAATATTTAATTACTCGATTAGATTAATAATCTATGGAAAAAAAAATAAACTCTTTAGATAATAGAAAAGAATCATACAAAACTTCTAGTAATGTATTAATAAGTTTTAAGTATGCTTTCAGTGGAATTATTTACGTATTAAAAACTTCAAGAAATTTTAAAATTCAATTAATTTTTGCAGTTACAAGTTTAATGATTGGTTTATTACTGCAAATTAGTTTAAGTAATTATTTAATTTTGATTGCCACAATTATGTCTGTTTTAATATTAGAAATTTTAAACACATCTATTGAATCAATAGTTGATTTAGTAGTAAAAAAAGAATTTAGTGGTTTGGCTAAAATATCAAAAGATACTTCTGCAGGAGCAGTATTATTAGCTTCCATTAATTCTGTTATTATTGCTGTATATATCTTTGTACCTAAAATTAAGTTGTTATCTTAAATCCATATAAATATGTTTCTTGTTATAGATAATTACGATAGTTTTACTTATAACCTTGTTCAATATTTAGGAGAACTTTCTGTTGAGCATGAAATAAGTAAAGAATTAATAGTTAAAAGAAATGATGAAATTACTTTAGAAGAAATTATCAAACTAAATCCTAGCGGCATCCTATTATCTCCAGGCCCAGGGAATCCAGATCAATCTGGAATTTGTCTGCCAATACTAAGAAAATTATCTAAAAATATTCCGACATTAGGAGTTTGTTTAGGGCATCAAGCTTTGGCTCAAGCTTTTGGAGGTAAGGTTATAGTTGGGAAAGAACTTATGCATGGTAAGACATCCAAAATATTTCATAATCAAAAAGGATTATTTAAAGGTATCGAGACTCCATTCGTGGCGACTCGATATCATAGTCTTATAGTTGATTCCGGTTCTTTACCCTCTTGTTTCGAGATAACTGCAACTTTAGAAGACTCAACTATTATGGCTATCTCTCATAAAGAATATAAACATTTACATGGGGTACAGTTCCATCCTGAAAGTGTCTTGACACAATTTGGTCATAAATTACTTAGTAATTTTCTAAAAATGGCTCAACAAAAGTAAAATAAAAAAAAATTATATTATGATTTCTAAAATAAAAAACTTTTTCTTTTTTATATTACTTAGCTCTTTTTTACCTAGCTCATTATTGGCAAGGAATTTAGTAATAAAAAGTTTGGGACATAGTAGTTTTTTAATTAATAGTGCAGAAAAATCGATCCTTATAAATCCCTTTAAAGCAATAGGTTGTGCAAGTAATTTAAAGGAGCCAAATGAAGTTAACGTAGATTTTATTTTGGCTAGTTCTAGGCTTCCAGATGAGGGATATAACCCAAATGATCAATTAATGTTTGTTGAGCCTGGAATCTATCAATTTGAGGATATTTTATTAAATGGAATTTCTGTTCCACATGACAGAGTAGATGGAAGAAGATTTGGGATGGCAACTGTTTGGAGTTGGGAGCAGAATGATCTTAAAATTGTTCATATGGGAGGTGCAGCTGGTGATATTGATATTAATAGTCAAATTATTTTGTCTCGACCAGATATTTTATTTATTTCAATTGGAGGAGGCATAAAATCTTATGATGGAGAAGAAGCCTCAAGAATCGTTAAGATCTTAAAACCTAATGTAGTTATTCCAGTTCACTTTGCAAGGGGTAAAACAATTAATAAAGACTGTGATTTCTCAAATGCTGATTTATTTATAGAAAATATGAAAGATTTTAAAGTAAAATATATTGGAAAAGATTTTCAAATAAAACCTAAAAGAATCGATCAAAATACAATTTATATTTTCGGTAATTAATTTATTAAATCTAATACTTTGTAATGATCCCAGAAAAAAATCATTTGTTCTTTAGTTCCAATACTAACCCGTATTGACTTACTAATATCTTTTTTGTTTTCCATACTTCTAATAAGAATACCTTTTTCTCTCATCTGTTGGATTAAAATTTTAGGATCTTTTTTGGGCCAAATTAAGAAATAATTACCTCCACTAAAATGAGTTCTGATTGTTGTTGATTTGAATTTATTTAAAATCCATTCCCTTGCTTTTTTTACTTCCAAAACATAATTATCAATATATGATTTGTCTTTAAGTGCTGCTAATGCTGCTGTTACAGCAAAGCTATTGACATCATATGGTCCTGTAACTTTATTAATATATTGAATTAAAATTTTATTGCCAAAAGTAAACCCTATTCTTAAACCAGCTAAACCTGCTGTTTTTGAAAGAGATTGGATTATTAGTATATTATTATTCTTTTCAAAATCTATCGATTCAAGAAGACTATTTCCATTAAATTTTTCATATAGTTCATCAACAATTATCAATGAATCTCGTTTGATATTAGCTAAGTTAATTATTTCTTGGGAGCTTAAAACTGTTCCTGTTGGATTATTTGGATTACAAATAAATATTAACTTTGGATTATGCTTTATAATTTTTTCCTTAAATTCTTCTATTGGGAAAAGAAAGTTTTCTCCTAAGTAAGAACAACTTATTTTCTTCATTCCTCTCATTTCTGAACAAGGAGAATAGTAACCAAAAGTTGGATTTGTGGTGAGAAATATTTGATCTTTTTCTCCAAAGCAATTGAAAATCGCATTTATTGCTGCATCTGCTCCATTGAAAATTCCTATTTCATCAATATTAAATTTTCTTGAATCAAGATATTTATCACATAAAAATTTTTTTAATAAGTTATATTCTGGATAAATTGAAATCTCATCTAATTTGATCGCTTGTAATGCCTCTAAAACCTTAGGACTTGGACCTAAAGTATTTTCATTAAAGTCTAACCGGAGTAAATTTCTTCTATTTTCTAGAGGTGCAGAGTAAGACTTCATATTTATTATTTCTTCTCTTGGTTTTGGGAAAAGATTATTTAATGTATCAAAATCGTTCATCACATTCTTTCTAAAGTTTCAATTCCAAGAAGCCTTAAGCTTAATCTTAATGTTTTTGAAGTTAGGTCACATAAATTAAGTCTAGAAATTTTAATATTTTTTTCTTCTTTGAGGATTGGAACTTGATCATAGAATCTATTAAAAGTCTGACATAACTCAAAAAGATAATTACATAGTCTATTTGGCATTAAGTCTTTTTCAATAGAGATTATGACTTCATCAAACTTCAGTAATTTTCTGATAAGTTTCCACTCGGCTTTATGAACATAATTTATGTTTTGAAAATCTTTAGATTCATAATCAAAAACATTTTTTCTTTTAATTCCTAAAATTCTTACAAGTGTATATAACAAATAAGGAGCAGTATTTCCATTCAAGGAAAGCATTTTTTCAAAACTAAATTGATAATTAGTAATCCTATTTTGACTTAAATCTGCATACTTAACCGCTCCTAAGCCAATGATTCTTGAAGTATTTGCAATAAATTCTTCGTTTTCATATCGGTTGTCATCTTCTAATCTTTTCAATAAGTCTTCTTTTGCTCTTTTAACCGCTTCTTTTAATAAATCTTTTAGACGTATTGTATCTCCTTCCCTTGTCTTTAGTTTTTTGCCATCAATTCCTTGAACCAACCCAAAAGGGACATGGTCTACTTGACAATTGTCTGGGATCCATTTTGCTTTTTTTGCAACCTGAAAAACTCCAGCAAAGTGATTCGCTTGTCCATGATCAGTTACATAAATAATTCTTGAGGCATCATCCCCATTAGGAGCTTTATTGAATCTGTATCTTATAGCAGCAAGATCTGTAGTGGCATAATTAAAACCGCCATCTTTTTTTTGAATAATTAGCGGTAAAGGTTTGCCCTCTTTATTAGTCATCCCATCTAAAAATACACATTTTGCTCCTTGATCTTCAACGAGTATTTTTTTAAAATTCAAATCCTCAATAACCGACTTTAAGAAGGGATTATAAAAAGATTCGCCTCTTTCTTTTATTTTTATTTTTAAATTTTTATATATTTCATCAAATTCCTTTCTCGATTGATCACATAATAATTTCCAGGCTTGAATAGATTTTGTATCTCCACTTTGCAACTTTACTACTTCCTCTCGCGATCTTTTTTGGAATTCAGATTCATTATCAAATCTTTTTTTTGATGCTTTATAAAATCCAACTAAATCCCTTATGTTGATCTTTCCTATTTCTTCTAAATCATTTGAATATAAATCTTTGAGCTGAGTAATAAGCATTCCAAATTGTGTTCCCCAATCACCAACATGATTTAGTCTTAATACTTCATAACCTCTTAACTCGAAAATTCTGGATATTGAGTCCCCAATTATTGTTGATCTTAAATGTCCCACATGCATTTCTTTAGCAATATTAGGACTAGAAAAATCTACAATAACTTTATTAGATAAGCCACTATCTAAATCTTTTTTAATTAGAGGTACTCCAGCCCTTTGGCATTGAATTTTTGATTTGATTTCATTTATTAGAACTTCATCTTTTAATTTTATATTTATAAATCCAGGTCCTGCTATTTCTAGACTCTTGCATAATTTTGAAATGCTTTTATTTTTATTTAAAAGGTTAATAAAATCATTAGAGATCTCTCTTGGATTCTTTTTATAAATTTTAGATAAACTTAGACAAACATTACATTGATAATCACCAAACTCTTCTTTTGATGATTGTGTAATTAAATTTTTTCTAAGATTTTCGAATTCTCCTTTTTTATCATTTTTTTCAAGACTATCTAAAAGAGATTGTTCAAAGTGTTTTGTTAATTCTTGAAAAATGATTAGCATTAATTATTCAATTATTTATCTATATAGTTAATTAATATAACGCATACTTAAGTCAATCCAATTACTTTTGGTAATTGAAGAACTTGTTGAAATCAAATCAATACCTTTTATTAGATATTTACTAATTTCTTTAGGATTAATTCCAGAAACTTCTATTATCAAATTTTTATTGACTTCTTTTTTTGAGCTATTCATTGATAAATCTCTTAATTCTCGAACGTTTTTTCTGATTGTTTCAGGGTTAAGTTCATCTAATAAGATACTATCTGCTCCTGCTAATACTGCTTCTTTTGCCTGTTCGATATTCTCAGCTTCAATTATGATATGAGTTGTAAAAGGCGAATTTAATCGAATTTTCTTTACGGCATTATTAAGATTATCTGTCCATGCAATGTGATTTTCTTTTATCATAGCTGCATCGTATAATCCCATTCTATGATTAACTCCACCTCCGCACTTGAATGCATATTTTTCAAATACTCTTAAGCCAGGCGTTGTTTTTCTAGTATCTGCTAATTTTATATTTGTGCCTTCTAACTTATTTACAAGATTCTTTGTATATGTTGATATTCCAGATAAATGCATTGCTATGTTTAAGCTGATCCTTTCACTAGCGAGCAAACTTTTTGAAGGACCATATATTTCCAGGAGTTTTTGATCTTTAACAAATTGATCTCCATCAGAGATATTAAATTTTGAACTGATTTTTAAATCAATTTTTTTAAAAATTTCTTTTATGATTTCAACACCACAAAATATACCCTCTTCTTTTGCAATCCAATATGCATTTCCATTCTCTTCTGTTATAGAAGACCTAGTTAGATCTCCCATACCTATATCTTCATCGATCCAACTATCAACGATTTTACTTATTATTGGAGTATTTAAATCCACTAAACTAAAAAATAATTAATTAATAAAAATTTAACTGAAGTTAGAAAATAAACTATATCTCACTATGTAATTTAACTCAAATTTATTTACCAATACAAAACTTAGAAAAAATATTATCTAGAAGTTCCTCTGTTAATTCTTGACCAGTTATTTTAGATAAGTTTTGAATACCATCTCTAAGTTCTATTGATAACAAATCGAATGGTAATCTATTTTGAATTATTTGATCAGTATCATTTAAATTAGACAGACAAGCAGACAAATTACTTAGATGTCTTTCGTTTAAAAATATATCGATATTTTCTACTTGTGTTAATCCGCATTTTTTTATGATTGTGTCGATTAATAATCTTTCACCATCATTATTTTTAATGCTCATAAGAATTGTCTTTTTAAAATCATTTGAATTAATATTTTCAGAATCAATTAAATCTTTTTTATTGCCCAAAATAGTAATTAACTTTTCTTCGGGGATTTCTTTTATTATTTTTTTGTCTTCTTCATTAAATCCTTCTTCAAGACTATAAATATAAATTATAAAATCTGAATCTTTAATTTTACCAAAACTTTTTTTAATTCCAATACTTTCAATTTGTTCATGAGTTTCTCTTATACCTGCAGTATCAATGATTTTCATAGGAATGTCATTAATAGTTAAATTTACTTCAATAATATCTCTAGTTGTTCCAGGAATATTAGTTACGATTGCTTTCTCTTTTTTTGCAAGCAAATTTAGTAGAGAGCTTTTACCAACATTTGTTTTGCCTATAAGCGCAATGGATATTCCATTGTGAATATATGAATTTCTTTTTGCATTTTCTATGAGTAATTTTATTTTTTCTTTTACTTTTTTTATGTTTTTTAGATATTTGGTGTAATCAAAATCTGTGAAGTCTTCTTCAAAATCAACTCTCGCTTCTATCTCGCAAAGTTCATTTATAAGATCATTTTTTATATCATCAATTTTTTTCTTTATTTCTCCTTGAACCCCGCTAAAAGCTAACTCTGCTGATTTGATATTGCTTGCATTAATTAATTGATTAATTGACTCGGCTTGAGTAAGATCTATTTTTCCATTGAGAAAAGCTCTTTGACTAAATTCTCCTGGATTTGCAAGTCTAACTCTAGAATTACTAGATAATAATATCTTTAGAACTTTATTTACTAAGATAATTCCTCCATGGCAATGTAGTTCAACAACATCCTCTCCTGTGAAGCTATTTGGTGATTTCATCACTAAAATTAAAACCTCATCTATAATTTTATTTTGTTTTTTTTCCTGAATAAAACCGTGAAAAACTCTATGTGATTCCCATGCATATTTAGCTTTAGTTGTAACAATCTTTTTGCAAGAATTTATTGAGTCTTTCCCTGATACTCTTATTATCGCAACTCCTCCTTTCCCTATACTTATAGCTGAAGCAATTGCCGCTATCGTATCTTCTGTAGTAACTATCGAATCCATCTCTCGCTTTGTTATAGATAATTAAGTAAAATTATCAAGAATTTAATTTTGAATTTTTCTTTCTGAATGAGATCTAAAAGAGATATTACCTATAAGAAAATTCTATCATTATTTAGGAATCAGAATGGAAGTCCTTTCTTTAATGCTAAAGGTTTAGCTATAGGTGTATTTAGTGGCTGCTTTCCTTTTTTTGGGTTTCAGACTTTAATAGGGGTATTTTTTGCAAAACTAGCTAAGGGAAATATTGTTCTAGCTGCAATTGGGACTTGGATAAGTAACCCCTTTACTTATATTCCACTTTATTATTTTAACTATAAAGTTGGTTCGATTCTTTTAAATACTTCTTCTAATAAAATTATTGAAAAAAGTTTGGTTATTGATGACTTATGGAAACAAGGTAGAATTTTTTCCCTAAAATTACTTTTAGGCTCATCTTGTGTTGGGTTTTTATTAGCTTTGATTTGCGGCAGTATTGTTTTCGTTATCTACAAGATAAATATTAAAAGATAGATTGATCTGATTTTAAAATTAATTTTGTCCAACTCTGGCAATATCTAAAACATCTGCCATTGATTTAATTTGGTCAATTGTTTTGTGAAGTTGATTATAACTTTCTAGACCTACGCAGAGATTGATAATAGCTGGTTTACCAAAAGCAGTTTTAACATTGGCATCGCTTACGTTTATACCTTTATCAGATAACCTCATAAGAATATCTTTAAGGACTCCAACTCTATCAATTACTTCTATTCGTAGCTGAATTGGAAACTTATTATCGCCAGTTTTATTATCTTGATTCCAACTAACAGGTAATCTTCTTTCTATTGGAATTGGAATTACATTTTCACAATCTGCCCTATGTATTGTTATACCGTGGTTGCCAAGCGATACAGTTCCGATAATGTCCTCGCCTGGAAGTGGGGTACAGCATTTACCTATTCTGTAATCAAGACCTTCTATCCCGGAAATTGGTGATTTAGCTGACGCATAAGATTTATTAGTGGATAAATTACTATTACTTTTAAGAGATTTTGCTATCTCAGAATTAGAATCATTTTTAATATCCTCTGTCTGTAATTTTATTTCTTCTCTTAGTCTGTTTAATACTTGATGTATAGTTAAACCACCAAACCCAAGTGATGCAAGAAGGTCTTCGGTAGTTTTTAAATTGCATCGATTTGCAACTTTTTTCATTGCATCACTAGAAAGTAATGTTTCAAAGCCATTTCGACCTACCTCTTTTTCGAGTAAATCTCTACCTCTTCTAATCGTTTCATCCCGATGGCTTTTCTTATACCATTGGCGGATTCTATTTTTAGCAGTTGGCGTAACTACAAAGTTCAACCAATCTAAGCTTGGAGTGGCATTATTATTTGTCAAAATTTCTATGAAGTCACCATTTTGAAGTGCTGTAGATAATGGAGAAAGCTTGTCATTAATTCTTATTCCATTACAGTGATTTCCAACTTCAGAATGAATTCTGTAGGCGAAATCGATTGCAGTAGATCCTTTTCTTAATCCCACAACATCTCCTTTTGGAGTGATCACAAATACTTCTTCATCAAATAAATCTTCTTTAATTGAAGCTAAATAATCATTATGATCCCCTTCATTACCTTCTTGTTGCCATTCAACTAGTTGCCTTAACCAATTAAATCTTTCAGCATTGCTTTTGGCAGGAGAACCACCCTCTTTATATTGCCAATGAGCGGCAATACCATATTCTGCAATTTGATGCATGGCAGTAGTTCTAATTTGAACTTCAATAGGTCGATGTCTTCCAATTACTGAAGTATGTAGGGACTGATATCCGTTGGGTTTTGGTAATCCTATATAGTCTTTAAATCTGCCTGGAATTGGTTTGAAAGTATCATGTACAACCGCTAAAGCTCGATAACAACTATCTGAATTATCCACAATAATTCTTAGAGCAGCAACATCATAAATTTCGTGAAACTGCTTTTGCTGTCTTTCCATTTTGCTCCAGATGCCATAAAGATGTTTTGGTCTGCCAGTTATTTCAAAGTTTTTTAAACCCGCTAAGACCAAGTTTTCTTTCATAAGATTCAAAGTTACTTTTAATCTTTTTTCTCTATCACTTCTTTTAACCGCGATTTGATCTTTAAGATCTTGATATTCTTTAGGCTCCAATAATTTAAAAGCTAAATCCTCTAATTCCCATTTAAATCTATTGATTCCTAGTCGATTAGCTAATGGTGCATAAATCTCTCTTGTTTCTCTAGCTATTCTTTGTTTTCTCTCATCATTAAGCCATTCAATTGTTCTCATGTTATGAAGTCGATCTGCAAGTTTTACTAAAACAACTCTGATATCGCTGGCCATAGCCAAAAACATTTTCCTAAGATTTTCAGCTTGTGCTTCAGTTCTGTTATTGAAGTGAATACCTCCTAATTTTGTTACACCTTCTACAAGTATTTTTACTTCTAATCCAAAATTTTTTTCTATTTCGGATAAATCAACGCCAGTATCTTCAACAACATCATGTAAGAGTCCTGCAGCAATAACAGATGAACTAGCACCTATTTCTTTGAGGAGATTTGCTACAGCAACTGGGTGGATAATGTATGGTTCGCCACTCGCGCGAACTTGTCCATCATGTGCTTTATAAGCCAGTTTAAAAGCTTTTACTATAAGGTTTTGATCATCATCATTTTTTTTATTTGATTTTTCAAAATTATTAATATCGTCAAGAAGCCAATCTGGGATTTTTATTTGATAATTCAAAGATTCACTTTCATATTTTTTATTTTCAGGCAAAATAGTTTTGGAAACTTCAATTTCGTTTTTTTCTTTTGAATTTGCAGCTGCCTCAGACATTTTATATTGCTTTAGATGTATTTTATTTATGTCTAGAAAAATTTGCTATAAAATCATGGAAATAAATAAAGAAAAAATTCTTGTAGTTAAAAATCTTACTGTTAAATATGGTTTAAAACAGCAACCTATTATCAAAAATTTTAATCTTGAAATAGATAGAGGAGATCATTTGGCTATAATAGGACCCTCTGGATGTGGAAAGACTACTTTTGCAAAAACATTAGTAAATATATTGCCTGAAAAGGCTAGTTCTAAAGGGTATTTATCGATTGCTAATGTAGATCCTAGGAAAATAAATAACAAAGAAGCACAACTATTTAGAAGAAAAACTTTTGGATTTATATATCAAGATTCCATAAAAAAACTTAATCCACTTATGAGAGTTGGGGATCACTTATATGAATTAATTAAAACTCATGATCAAACTAGATCATCTGTACTTATTAAAAAATTAGTAAAAGAAGTTTTTCAAAAAGTAGGAATTGAAGAAAGCAGACTTGATTCTTTCCCTCATCAATTTAGCGGTGGAATGAGACAGAGAGTTTCTATAGCAATGGCTCTTGCTTTAAAACCGAAATTATTAATAGCTGATGAACCTACAACAAGCCTAGATACCAGAACAAGTTTTGAAATTATGCAAGAAATAATTCATTTATGTAATGAATTCCATACTACTTTAATTTTAATTAGCCATGATATTAATCTTGCAGCAAAGTGGTGTAAAAAAGTTGCAATAATTGAACAGGGATCGATTGTTGAAAAAGGAAATATTTTAGATATTTTTCAATTACCAAAATCAGATATTGGGATAAATTTATTAAATGCCTCAAAAATAGTTTTAGAACCAAATACTAAAAATAATGTTCGAGATGAGGTCGTTCTAGAAGTAAATAACTTAAGACATTGGTATAAATTAAATTCTTCAATTTTTATGAATAAATGGAATAAGGCTTTAAATGAAGTTAGTTTCAAATTATATAAGAATGAGACTCTTGGAATAGTTGGTTCTTCTGGTAGCGGTAAAAGTACATTATGTAGGGCTTTAATTGGACTTCTGAAAGTTAGAGGAGGTGAAATAAAAATTTATAATAATAATGATGCATCGAAAAAAAATAAATCTTTTAAAAATCACAATGATATGCAAATTATTTTTCAAGATCCTTTTTCAAGTTTGAATCCAAAAATGACAATTAAAAATATTTTGGAAGATATATTTTTTATTCAAAAAATTTCAGATAAAAGAAAAATTGAAAAGGAAATAAAAGTAATGTTTAGAAATTTAAATCTTCCCTTAAATAATAATTTTTTTAATTCTTATCCTAGTCAATTATCTGGTGGTCAATTGCAAAGAATTTCACTAGCAAGGGCACTATTTTTGAAACCAAAAATTTTGATTTGTGATGAGAGCGTAAATATGTTAGATGCTTCAGTAAAAATAGAGATTCTTGAATTACTTAGATTCCTTCAAGAAAAAATGAATTTAACGATTATCTTTATCACTCATGATTTAGGAATTGCTAAAAGATTTTGTGATAGGTTGCTAGTTATGAATCACGGAAAGATAGTTGATGAAGGAGAAAGTTCTACAATATTCACTAAAACTCAAAACGCTTATACAAAATCGCTTCTAAATTCCTCTTTAAATCTCATTTAACTTTAAGAACACTTAGTAATTTTTGAAAATCTAATGGTAATTCTGCTTCAAATATCATTTCTTTACCATTTATTGGATGTATAAGTCCAAGCTTAATAGCGTGTAAAGCTTGGCCTTCTAATTTACATGGTAGTTTTTTACATCTTCCATATAACGGATCACCCACAATTGGATGGTTAATGTGAGCGCAATGAACTCTTATTTGATGCGTTCGCCCCGTATCTAGTTTGAAACTCATTAATGAGTAATTGCCAAATCTTTCTTCTAATTTCCAATAGGTACAGGCATATCTTCCTGAAGTTTCTTCAACTACTTTATATTTCAATCTATTTAATTTATCTCTGCCAATGTGTCCCACTATTTTGCCTTCTTCAGAATTAGGTGCTCCATGAATTACTGCAATATATTCGCGTGATGCTATTTTTTCTTTAATTTGTTTCTGGAGATTTACTAATGCCTCTTGGCTTTTTGCTACCACCATACATCCGGAGGTATCTTTATCTAATCTGTGAACAATACCAGGTCTTAGTTTCCCATTAATTCCAGGTAGATCATTACAGTGAAAAAGTAATCCATTAACTAAAGTTCCAGATTTGTGTCCAGGGGCTGGATGAACAATTAGTCCTGATTGTTTATTAATAACTATGATGTGCTCGTCTTCAAAAAGGATTTTTAAATCCATTTTTTCAGGTTTCAAATAAATAAGAGGTTCTGGAGGAGGCATCCATATTTGAACATTGTCGCCATTTTTTAATGGGGTTTTTGCTTTCGCGGTCTTATAATTTACAAGTACTAAACCTGAATTTATAAAATGTTGAATTCTTGCTCTACTTTGTTCTGGCCTTTTACTTACCAACCATCTGTCTAGCCTCATAGGAAGAGGTAGCTCATAAATAATTTCTATAAGCTCACCTTCTCCAATGCCGAAAGTATTTTGATTATTTAATTCCATTTTGGGACTTCTAAAGCAATTTTACCAAGCATTTGATTTCTATAATCTTCCAATAATTTATGAGACATTCTCCTTTTATCGCCTGAGGTATGTTTTGAAGCTGCTTCGCCGATCCAAGCAGAAGGACTCTTAAAGCCTTTTGCAATATCAACGCCATATCTATTAGAGATTTTTTTTACTGAGATATTCGCATTCTTATCTTTGTTGAGAGTGGATATAATTTTGATGAATCCAATTGCGACACTCTCTATTTCATAAGCAGCTTCACCAATATCGTCACATAATGCAAGATTAAGTGCTGATTTTTGATCTTCTAAATTTGGAGGTATAACACCAGGAGCATCTAGCAGATCTATACCACTTTCTAATTTTATCCATCTTAAATTACGAGTAACGCCTGCTTTCCTAGCACTATCTACAACTCTTTTTTTTGCAATTCTATTAATTAATGCTGACTTACCTACGTTTGGGAAACCAAGTGTAAGGGCTCTAATTGGCCTAATTCGCATTCCTCTAGAGAGTCTTCTATCGTCGATTGATGATCTAGATTCTTTGGCGGACTTACAAATTTCTTTAATACCTATTCCTTTTTTAGCATCACACCAAAGAGGATATTGATCTTTAGCATTAAACCATTTATTCCAACTATTGATTGTATTAGGAGAGATCATGTCTGACCTGTTAATAACAAGAATATGTTTTTTATTATTTATCCATTGATTTAAGTGTGGATGTCCTGTGGACAAAGGAATTCGTGCATCTCTAACTTCTATAACTAAATCTACTTTATTAATAACTTCAGATAATTTCTTTTCTGCTTTTGCAATATGGCCTGGGTACCATTGAATTCTGGGTATGTCCACTTCAATAAATCAAATAAAATTTTGTATTCCTTTTAGTTTTTATAAGTTTCAAAAGTATTTACTTCTAAAGTTTAGTATAAATTTAATAACTAAAAAATTTTTATAATGGTTAATTCTTAAAATTTATTAAGTCATAGGTATCAGTAACTACTTTTTAACCCAATAAGCCCAAATTAACGTTAGGGTCTTAAGATTAAAAATTAAGCTTGTTTAATGTCAAAATTATCTCTTTCCAGTCTTGATAAGACACATTTAGAAGGAAAAAAAGTTCTTGTTAGAGTAGATTTTAATGTTCCATTAAATGAAGATAGTCAAATAACCGACGATACGCGTATTCGTGCAGCGATCCCAACCATTGAATATCTTATTAATCATTCTGCAAAAGTTATCTTAGCTGCGCATTTTGGTAGACCAAAGGGTCAGGTAAATGAAAAAATGAGATTAACTCCAGTAGCAGCAAGATTAAGTGAATTGTTGGGACAAAATATTGCTCTTACTAACAGTTGTGTTGGTGATGAAGCAGTTGCACAATCAAATAGCTTATCTAATGGAGAGGTTCTTTTGCTTGAAAATGTTCGTTTTTTTGGTGAAGAGGAAAAGAACGACTTGGAGTTTGCAAAAAAATTATCATTACATGCAGATATGTATGTAAATGATGCTTTCGGTGCCGCACACAGAGCTCATGCTTCAACTCAGGGAGTTACTAATTATTTAAACCCATCAGTAGCTGGATTCCTTTTAGAGAAAGAATTGAAATACTTACAAGGAGCAATAGATTCCCCTAAGCGTCCATTGGCAGCAATAGTTGGAGGTTCAAAGGTTAGTAGCAAAATAGGAGTACTTGATTCTTTACTAGATAAGTGTGACAAAATTATGATAGGTGGAGGTATGATTTTCACTTTTTATAAGGCTAGAGGTTTAGATGTTGGAAAAAGCCTTGTAGAAGAAGATAAACTTGAGCTTGCCAAAGATTTAGAGAAAAAAGCAAAAGCAAAAGGAGTTGAATTATTACTACCCACTGATGTTGTTTTAGCTAATGAATTTTCTCCGGATGCCGAAAGTAAAATATCTCAAATTGATTCAATTAGTGGGAATTGGATGGGCCTCGATATTGGTCCAGATTCCATTAAAGTTTTCCAGAATGCTCTCGCAGAATGTAAGACAATAATATGGAATGGTCCAATGGGTGTTTTTGAATTTGATAAATTTGCAGAAGGCACAAATGCAATAGCTACGACCCTTGCAGACTTAAGTGCTTTTTCTGAAGTTTGTACAATAATTGGTGGTGGAGATTCAGTTGCAGCAGTTGAGAAAGCAGGATTAGCTGAGAAAATGTCTCATATATCTACTGGAGGTGGCGCTAGTTTGGAACTTTTAGAAGGTAAAACCTTACCTGGTGTAGCGGCTTTAAACGACGCTTAGGCTATATCTCATCAACAACATCAATACTCTTTGTGAAAGTAATCATTCCCTCAGGGTGAGCTATGATTCCTGACCAAATTTGTATCCCTGGTTTTGAAGGGGCTCTCGTCATTTTGAAAATCCCTCCAGACGGTAATGGCTCCAATAATATTTCTTGTTCAAAAAATGAATTAATTTGATGAGGTTTTATGGCTCCAGCAATAATCACTTCTTCAAGAGGCTTATCTAGAATAATATCGATATCATATTTTGAACCAGTAAGAACTTTATCAGGGATTTTAAAAATAATATCTATCTTTTTATCATCATTCCTTATTGTTGTGAATAAATTTTTAATGTTACTTTCATCAATTTTCCCATTTAAAATTGAAAAAATATAATCGAAATTGGATTCGAGTATATGCATTTCTCCATTAACTATTTTTTCCCCTGAAACTTTTATTCTTAAAAGTTCTTTATTGGGAATATTTGATTTTAATCTTTTGAGCTTCCATTTGCTGTCAGGAAAATCATTAACAATTTTTGAAAACTGTTTTGGTATATTTTGGTTTTCATTATTTCTAAAATTTTTTCTAATAAACTCTAAATCTCTCTTATTTAATGAGTTTTCTAAATTTCTTATAAAATCAACTTTTAGAGTTTCCGTGATTGCTGAATGGGGAATAATGAGATAAATAAATAAGTAGAGAGGGAATCCTATATTTTTGAATAAGTTTAAATTCAACATATTTATCATTTATTATTTTTATTCTACTAATTTCAGTTTTTATGTCTAAAAAAAATAATTTATTAGTTGCAGCAAGTGGAACAGGAGGCCATATTTTTCCAGCTTTAGCAGTTTCTAAAGAGGTAGAAGATGAATGGAATATTCATTGGTTGGGGGTTCACCAAAGACTTGATGCAAATTTTATTCCCGAAAAATATAATTTGAGGACTGTGAATATAAAGACACCAAGAAAAAATATTTTTTTGTTTTATCAATATATAGAAATTTTAATGTCAACTTTTCAAATAATTAGGATCTTAAAAGAAAAAAAAATTAACTTGGTTTTTACGACTGGAGGTTATATATCTGCCCCTACTATTGTTGCTTCAAAGCTTCTTAGGATACCTGTCATTATTCATGAATCAAATTTAATTCCAGGAATGGTCACGAAATATTTTGGGTTTTTGTGTAACTATGTTCTTTTAGGATTTAAGAAAACAAATTCTTATTTAAGAAATTGTAAAACTATTTTTACTGGTACTCCTTTAAGAAAGCAATTCTATAAATCTAATCCCTTGCCAGAATGGGTTCCAAAAGGAAAAGGCCCTCTTTTGATTGTTATGGGAGGTAGTCAAGGAGCAAAAGCTATAAATCAAATTCTTTACGAATCTCTGGAATTTTTAATGAAAAAAAAGTTCCGAATAGTTCATATTATTGGCGAATATAATAAACATCCCTTTAATTTAAAAAATTCTAAAAATTATGTTCAAAAGAATTTTACTAATGAAATCGCAGCTTTAATTCAAAACTGTGATCTTGTAATATCGAGATCTGGGGCAGGAACAATAAATGAATTAATAGAAACTGAAAAACCTTCAATTTTAATTCCATTTCCTTTTTCAAAGAATAATCACCAGGAGAAAAATGCACTGATTCTTGCTGAAATTGGCGGCTCAGTTTTAATTAATCAAAATAAAATTTCTAAAGAAGTTTTTGAAGAAACTCTAGAAAGAATTTTTAAAATAAAATTTAAAAACGGAAAAAATCAATATGAAATATTGGATCTCATGAAGAAGAACATGGAAAATAATAATAAAATCAAATCTAATATTAAGATTAAAAAATTAATTAATTATTTTTTAAAGGAATTGTGAATTTCTTTACATAAAAGACTATTATTTTTCCTGCTCTGCAAACTTATTCTTGCCCACTTTTCGTCAAGAAATTTAAATGAAGTGCATTCTCTAAGTAATATTCCCTTATTTTCTAAGTATTTTATATTTGGCGATAAAGAGGTTTTACTTTCTATTAAAAAAAAGTTGGTTGAAGAATTATGAACTTTAAGGTTTTCTATGCTTGATAGTTTTTCACATACTCTCTCTTTTTCAATATTTACCCAGCTGTGAATCTTCCTTGTCCATTGTCCATAGAATTTCTTATTGCTTAGTAGATCAATTCCGGCTTTAATAGCAAAGGAATTTAATGGCCAAGGATCTCTATGGATTTTCCATTGCTTAAGTTTTTTTGATGAGCCAATAACGTAACCTAATCTGAGACCAGGAATATTGAAAATTTTGGTCAAGCTTCTCAATACTAATAAATTATCATATTTTTTGGTTAATGGTATTAAAGATTCTTTCTCTCCATTAGGTGTTATTGATAAAAAAGCCTCATCACAGATAACTAATTTATATTGATTTATAATTGCCTCTAATGAATTTTTTCCCCACAATTGACCGGTAGGGTTATGTGGATTTGTTATCCAAATAACATCACCTTTAGGATGAATTGGAAACGATTGAGGAAAAATATTATTCCAGTTTTTTGGTAATTCGCAATGTATGAAATCGCTATTCCAACAATTTAAGGATCTTTCATAATCAACAAAGCATGGAGAAGGGATAGAACTGATTCCAAATTTGGATGCTTCATAACCTGCCCATGTTATTAGCTCAGAAGCTCCATTTCCAGGCAATATATTTTCTGGATTTATCCCATGAAATTTACCAATTATTTCTTTTAAATCACTCAATTTTCTGTCAGGGTAATATTTAAATCCAAGATTCTTAATTTCCGCAATTAATGAATCTATTAGTATTTGAGGGGGATTAAAGGGTACTAATGAGGCACTTGCGTCAATTATTTCGGAGGGTGATAAATTTAATCTTTTTGCATTTGCATATACATTTCCGCCATGTTTGAAGTTTGTAATGTCCATAGCTTCTGTTGAGTAATCATTAGGTTCTGATTTATTCATTATTCATTTCTAGTTTTATTCAACCCATTTTAAATTTGATCCAATGGCCTCTTTTATATTAGATAATTGATGGTTATTGAGTTGCTTTATAATGCCTTCAAGTATATCTGGGACTAATTGTGGACCCTTATATATCCATCCTGTGTAAAGTTGAATTAATGATGCACCAGAACAAATTCTTTCCCAAGCTGACTCAGGACTATCGATTCCACCAACGCCAATTAAAATAATTTTTTTATCAATCTTATGAATATGTTTTATTATTTGATTTGCTTTTTTTTGTAAAGGTCTTCCACTTAATCCTCCATTCTCTTCAGAAAGTAATAATCCAGTTTGCCTGATCTTTCTATTTTCAAGACCTAATCTATCAATGCTGGTGTTAGTAGCTATTATTCCATCGATGTTTTCCTCAATTATTAATTGACAAATATCTTCAATATCTTTAAGGCTTAAATCCGGGGCAATTTTTACAAATAATGGTGGACAATTAGGTAAATTTTTAATTTCTTTAAGAAGTTCTTTTAAAAGAATTGGATCTTGCAACTTTCTTAGTCCTTCAGTATTTGGAGAACTTACGTTAATTGCTGCGTAATCACAATATGGAATTAATAATTTTAGAGAAGTTAAATAATCATCTTTTGCTTGAGATAAACCTGTAATTTTAGATTTGCCGAAATTTATTCCCAAACAAATATTCTTTCTCTTTTTTTTAAACTCAATACCTTGTTCAAGAAAGTTTTTAACTAGATTTTCAGCACCATTGTTATTGAAACCCATCCTATTTAATGCTGCTTCTTCTTCTGCTAATCTAAAAAGCCTTGGTTTGGGATTACCATTTTGAGCAAATTTAGTTACTGTACCAAGTTCAGCAAAACCAAAACCAAAATCTCTCCATATATTTGCAGCATTACCATTTTTGTCAAAACCCGCGGCTAAACCAATTGGATTACAAAAATTTATTCCACATATGTTCTGACTTAATCTTTTATCAACTACAGAAAATTCTTCACTTAGATTTTTTAGGATTGATGCAACTAGAGGCCAATTATATTTTCTTGAACTGAATGATAGAAGGCCTAGAGATAAATTAGTTAAATATTCTGCATCTATTCCAGAGTCTTTTTTTAGTATAGGAGTCATTAAGTTTTTATAGAGATTTTTAAAGACCCCCTTCTTTTCATTCATAAAAAATTAAGATTCTTTTTTTTCTATTATCCAATATTTTTTATATTTAGGAATCAATCTCCAATTACGCCATTCAAACAGTAAATATTCTTTTATCTTAAAGTGGTTTTCTTCACCCAATAGGTTACTTAGTTCTAGTGAACTTAACAAGTACTTTTTTTCTGCAAATTTCTCAATTAATTCATTCCTTGAAAATAATTCCTGAATTTCTCTAGGTGCATTTTTTTGAAAAAAGTCAACTGAGGATTCTGCTTCTTTAAAGTTATTTATTATAGATATACCTTTACTGTAATTAGTTGCAATTTTATCAACCCTATCATTTTGTTTATCACCGCTATGACCCTTAACATATTCCATTATTAAGCCATTAATTCTTAATTGATCAATTTTTTGCCATAAATCAAGATTTTGAACTGATTTTCCTGCGCTTGTTTTCCATCCATTTCTCTTCCAATTAATAATCCATTTTGTATATCCCTCTATGACATATTTACTATCAGTTCTTAATTTAAAGTTATCTTTTAATTTATAGGTTTTTAATTTCTCAAGAGTTTTTATAGCAGCAGTAAGTTCCATTCTATTATTGGTGGTATTTTGCTCGGAACCACCTATTTCTAATTCACTGTTATCGTCAAAAATTATTAAACCACCCCAACCACCTGGACCTGGATTACCACTACAGGCACCATCAGTTGCAGCTTCAATTGCAATACTATTGCTATTCATAATTTTTGAAGCCGATACTAAGTGTATCGGCTTGAAAAAATGTACTTCTACTTAAGTGTAACTTTACCGCCAGCTTCTTCAATCTCTTTCTTTAAAGATTCAGCGTCTGCTTTAGCAATTCCTTCTTTGACTGTTTTTGGTGCTGATTCAACAAGTGTTTTTGCATCACCAAGACCAAGACCAGTTGCATTTCTTACAACCTTAAGGACTTTGATTTTTGCAGCTGCATCAAAGCTTTCGAGAACTACATCAAATTCAGTTTTTTCTTCAGCGGCGCCGCCATCTCCATCACCGCCAGCTGCCCCTGGAGCTGCCATTACTACACCTGCAGAAGCTGCAGCAGATACACCAAAAGCCTCTTCAATCTGTTTTACAAGTTCAGATGCTTCTAAAAGTGAGAGAGATTTTAATGATTCAAGAATTTCTTCAGTTTTTGCGGACATTTTCTTAAAAGTAAATTAGGTTTTGAATTTAAGATTCTGATTTTTCAGAATGTTGTTTAAGTGATCTAGCAAGTCCAGAAGGGACTTCATTGATAGAGATTGCAATTTTTGTTGCAACGCCATTTAGAGCGCCAGCAATTTTTGCCATCAATACTTCTTTAGATGGAAGACTTGCAATTTCTTTTATTTCAGAATCGCTAAGAAGTCTGCCTTCAAATAAAGCTCCTTTGGTCTCGGATTTTTTAGTGTCTTTTTGAAAAGATTGGATCGCTTTTACAGCACCACCAACATCTTCTTTAATTAAGACAAAAGCATTTGTTCCGGTCAGTAAAGATTCAAGATCGTTCCAATTATTATCTCCATCAATAGCTTTACGCATTAATGAATTTTTAGTAACTTTGCAAATGCCGTTAGTTGTTTGCAATCTAGATCGCAAATCTGACATCTCTTTGATAGTTAAACCTTTATAGTCAAGAACTACAGCCATTTCCGAGTCGTTTAAGAGAGATTTAATCTCAGTAACGATTTGTTGCTTATTCTCTAGTGTTCGGCCCATTGTTGTTTTTTTGGATCGTAATTTAGGGAGAGCAGGAAATGCGGCAAAGTCCTTTTTAAAGAGGCCGCTTTTATTAGATCCAAAAAGAAATAATTAAGACGAAACCTCGGTAGGAATTAAAAATTTAGAATTACTAAATAAACCTACTTTCTTTGGCCGTATTATTGCACTTTCAATTATACTACAAAGGGTTAACCTTCTGGTTGGTAATCTTGTACGGCATTGATGTCTACTTGAATTGAAGGTCCCATAGTTGAAGTTACATAAAAACTTTTCCAATATTTCCCTTTCGCTCCACTTGGTTTGTTTTTATCAATTGATTCTTGTAAGGTTTTTAAGTTATCAAATAGAGCTTCTTTTGTAAAACTTGCTTTACCAAAGCGGACATGAACAATTCCTGCTTTATCTGCTCTAAATTCGAGCTTTCCAGCTTTGAATTCTTTTATTGCATTGGCAATATCATTAGTAACTGTACCAGCTTTTGGATTAGGCATTAAACCTCTAGGTCCTAAAACTCGTCCTAATTTTGCAACCTTTGGCATCATATCTGGGGTCGCAATAAGTAGATCAAATTCCATATTCCCTTTGTTGATGCTTTCTACAAGATCTTCTTCACCAAATAAATCTGCACCAGCGGATTTGGCTTTTGATACATTCTCACCGCTTGTGATTACTGCAATTTTGATACTTTGGCCAGTACCATGTGGTAATGCGACTGTGGTCCTTAATTGTTGATCAGTATATTTTGGATCAATACCTAAGCGTATATGCGCTTCGATAGTTTCATCAAATTTAGCGTTGGCATTTTCCTTGATGATGCTAAGAGCTTCAAGTGGAGCATAAATGCGATCTTCTATCTTTATTGATAGAGCCGCCATTCTTTTTGAAAGTTTTTTCATAGTAATTTTGGGTACAAACGGTTGTTAATTAACCTCCCCTAAATAGTGCGTAATTTTGTTTTGAACTCAATCAGTAATAGACACGCCCATATTACGAGCAGTACCCTCAATTACTTTCATTGCGGATTCAACACTAGAACAGTTTAGATCAGGAAGCTTAGTTTTGGCTATTTCTTCTAATTGAGCTTTACTTATATTCCCAACGGAACCTTTTGCAGATTCACCTGATCCTTTATCTATTCCTGCTGCTTTTGTTATTAAGACAGAAGCAGGGGGTGTTTTTGTAATGAAAGTAAAGCTTCTATCTTCAAAAACAGAAATCTCAACTGGAATAACAAAACCTGCTTTATCTTGTGTCCTTGCATTGTATTCTTTACAAAATGCCATGATATTTACACCATGTTGTCCTAAAGCTGGCCCAACAGGAGGAGCAGGATTTGCTTTGCCTGCTTGCAGAGCAAGCTTTATAACTGCAACAATTTTTTTTGCCATTAGATTAGAAAATTTAAGCTGAGGTAGAAAATCATTATTTTACTCGATAAACAAGAACAATTAAAAATTAATTTTGTTTATTGATTTGGGAGAATTCTAATTCTACAGGAGTCTCGCGCCCAAATATTGAAAGTAATGCTTTTAATTTATTTCTTTCCCCAGAAACTTCTATAACTTCACCCTGGAAATCCTTGAATGGACCACTAGTTACTATAATTCTATCTTTTTCTTCAACATCTAATTTAATAACAGCTTTTTTCTCTGCTGCGCGCTTAAAGATTCTATTTACCTCCTGCCTAGATAAAGGTCTTGGTTTGATATGACCTCGTGATCTACCGTTATTTCTACCGTCATCAGCACCAACGAAGTTAATTACATTTGGAGTACTTTTTACCGCCATCATTGTATCTTCATCCAAAATCATTCTTACTAGGACATAACCTGGAAAAACTTTTTCTTCAGTAGTTTGTCTACTTCCATCTTTTTTTAATTTAATTCCTGGAGTTTGGGGGATTTCAATTTCAATGATTCGATTATTAACTCCTAAAGTTACTGATCTTTGCTCAAGAGTAGCTTTTACTTTTTTTTCACAGCTTGATGCTACTTGAACTGCATACCATCTTGCGATGCTAGTATTTGCTTTCGAAGAAGCAAGGTTTGTAGTCAATTCATTACTCATTTTTTTCTGGAAACTTAATTAAGATCTTTATTAAATTGGATATTTAGGTTTAATTTAACCAAAAATTTGTGAGGCTGCCCATCCATAAAATCTGCTGACAGATGCTATGGCTGCCGCAGAGAAAGATACCATAATTATAACTGCAATCGATTCGCTAAAAAGTTGTTGTTTGTTTGGCCATACGACAAGTTTAAGCTCATCATAGGTCGATTTTAAGAAATTTTTCTTTTTTTTTGGTTCTTCAATTTGAGGGGAATCTTTTTTAAGAGGTTCTTGATTAGTAATAGGACTTGTCACAAGATTTTTTGTAAGTAAGCTTTATGCTTTGATCCTATTTTAGCTTATCGATTTACTGCTCAGCTAGGTCTGAAAACAATTTCATCTTTTTTAGAGGGGTTAAGTTTGATTGTTATATTTTTTTTGTTTTTAAAGTTATCCTCTAAAAGTTTTGCAGCTAAGGGATTTTCTATCTGTCTTCTGAGTTCCCTACTCAGTGGCCTGGCACCATATTCAGGTTCGTATGAATCGGTTGCAATTTTATTGATAACTTTTTTGTCTATTGTTATGTTTATTTTCTGTTCAAGAAGTAGTTTTTTTAAATCTTCTGTTTGTAGAATAATTATTTTTTGAAGTTCAGCAATAGATAATGGATCAAACTTGACGACTTCATCAATCCGATTTAAAAATTCTGGTCTAAAAATTGAAGACAATGTATTATTAATAGAATTTTCTAGATTTTGTTCATCTTTTTCTAACTTTTCCTCACTTTTAGAAATCTTTTGTGAATACTCCAGTATAACTTTCCCAGCTAGGTTACTTGTCATAATGATTACGGTATTTTTGAAGTCAACTGTTCTTCCTTGAGAGTCCGTTAATCTTCCTTCATCTAAGACTTGTAAAAGTATATTAAAAACTTCTGTATTTGCTTTTTCTATCTCATCAAGAAGTATTACTGAGTAGGGTTTGCGTCTTACAGCTTCAGTTAATTGTCCTCCCTCTTCATAACCTACATACCCAGGAGGCGCTCCCAAAAGTCTTGCTACTGCGTTTTTCTCCATATATTCACTCATGTCTAATCTTAAAAGTGCTTCTTCTTCATCAAATAAAGCTGATGCAAGAGATTTTGCTAATTCTGTTTTACCAACACCTGTGGGACCCATAAATAAAAAAGACCCAATAGGTCTTTTTGGACTTTTCATACCAACCCGAGCCCTTCTAATTGCAGCGGAAACAGCTTCTATAGCTTTTTCTTGTCCAATAACTTTTTCACTTAGTTCTTTTTCTAGATTCACTAATTTCTTACGTTCATTTGACACTACTTTAGAAATTGGAATGCCTGTGATTTTTGAGATTACATCAGCAATATCATCAGGTTCAACTTGATATTTAAATGGGAAATTTCTATTTTTCTTTATTTTTTTAAAGTTTCCTTCCACTTTCTGTATTTCATCCTCTATTTCACTTAATTCTTCCTCAAGCTTTTCTAAAAAATCAAAATTATTTGCAATATCAAGATTTGATTTATCTTTAATTTTTTTGGTTAGCTTATCTTCTTCTTTCAACAAAATAGATAATTGTTCCATTTCTAAGCGCAAATTATTCCAATTATCGAAAAGAAAATTCAATTTCGACTCTGATTGTTGCCTCATATTCAATAGTTTTTCTTTCTCTTCGATATTTTCAACTAACAAATTATTCAGTTTTTCATTAATAGTATAAATTTTGTTTTCTTGTTGGAGAATTATTTGAGGCTTGTTATTAGACTCGATTTTTAATTGTGCGGCTGCTTCATCAATTAAATCTATTGCTTTATCAGGGAGACATTTATCGCTGATATATCTGTCGGCTAATTTTGCAGAATAATTCACAGCGTCTTCAGAAATCCTAATGCCATGATGTAATTCATATTTCTTTTTTATGCCTTGCAGTATTTTTGCGCTCAATTCTACTGAAGGTTCATTAACAGATATCTTTTGAAAGCAATTATTCAATGCTTGGTCTTTTTCAATAGTTTCACGAAATTTTTCAGGAGTTGTTGTACCAATACATCTTAGTTCTCCTTCAGCTAATAAAGGTTTTAAGATATTACTAATATCCGCAGTAGATCTGTCGGAACTCAATATTGAGTGGATTTCATCAATAAATAAAATCATTCCTTGGCTGGGATTGTTTAATTCCTGAAGTATTAAGCTTAGTCTTTCTTCTAGTTGGCCTCTAAATTTTGTCCCAGAAACTAATGCACCTAAGTCGAGTGAGATAATTTTAAAGTCTTTTAATGAATCAGGAACTTTTTTTTCTACAATTAATTGTGCAAGTAATTTTGTAATTGAGGTTTTACCCACTCCAGGATTACCGATAAGTATGGGATTATTTTTATTCCTTCTGCAGAGCACCCTCATTAAATTATTGATCTCATTCTCTCTTCCTATAACAGGATCAAGTAAACCTTTTTTAGCTGATTCTGTTAAATCTTTTCCATAAAGTGAAATAGCATTTTCATCTTTTTCAACTTGTTTTTTGCTTTCGATTTGAAGTTCGCTTTTAGGTAATGGAACAATAGCTTTTTCTGATTTTTCTTCTTTGACTAAAGTCTCTTTGGTTGATTCAAAATTAGATTGATTATTGATTTCAATTACATTCTTATAATCACCAGTCTCTTTCGATTGATTAATATTTGGGAAAAACTTTAATTCTTCCTCTAATTTTTCAATCGAGAGATTACCTTCTTGAAAAACATAATTTCCAATTCTTAAATCTCTTCCAAGAGCTATTAGTAAATGTGGGATTTCTATTAATCTTGACCCCCATTGAATTTTAATCTGATTTGCATTATCTAATAAAATTTCTAAATCTTCTCCAATAGTAAAAATATCCGACTCATTTGATGGCGTCTCTTCTAAAAAATCTTCTGTTATATCTAAGACTGTATCTTGGTCTATTGATAATTTTTCAATGAAAGCAAAGAATTCACTTGATGAAAACAATGTATGAATGATGTGTTCAATATTAAATTCGCTATGATCCCATTTTTTTGCTGTTTCTTCTCCTAATAGAAGAAGATTCCAACTTATATCGCTAAAAAGTTCGGGACTTGATGTAAGAGTTTCTCTCATGAAAATATAAAAAACTATAGTTGATCATTATTTAATATTCTAAATAGGAAACTAATTAATAATCATCTAATAATTTTCAAATTGTAAGATGAAATTTGAAATATTTTTATGAAAGCAATTGTCTAGAGTTTGGAAGTAACAAAAGTCTTGATTTAACTCCAATTTGTTCTGAAATCAAAAAATTATATTTGGTAAACATATATATTTCAGATATTAGCCAAATAGTTCAGCTATTAATAGGATTTAAATAGTAATAATTAAATTGTGAAAGAAACTATTGATTTTCTTATTGACACTATTGAAGCAAGGCAAGTCCTTGATTCAAGAGGCAATCCAACTGTAGAGGCAGAAGTATTCTTGGAATGTGGTGCAAGCGGTAGAGCAATTGTTCCTAGCGGAGCCAGTACTGGTGCTCATGAGGCACATGAATTAAGAGATGGCGGTTCAAAATATATGGGTAAAGGTGTTTTAAATTCTGTTAATAAAATTCATGAAACAATATCTCCTGCTTTATGTGGTTTGTCAGCCTTAGATCAAACGGCAGTAGATAAATTAATGATTGAAATTGATGGAACTCCTAATAAGTCCAACCTTGGAGCTAATTCAATCCTTGCAGTAAGTCTTGCAACTGCAAGAGCCTCAGCAAATGCTTTAGACATTCCCCTTTATAGGTATCTTGGAGATCCATTATCTAATCTTCTTCCAGTCCCATTGATGAACGTAATAAATGGTGGAGCTCATGCACCAAATAGTCTTGATTTTCAGGAATTTATGCTTGTCCCACATGGAGTTCAAAGTTTCAGTGAATCATTAAGAATGGGTACAGAAATTTTTCACTCATTAAAAGCATTATTGGATAAAAAAGGTCTATCTACCGCTGTAGGTGATGAGGGTGGATTCGCTCCTGATGTGTCATCGAGCGAAGAAGCAGGAGACTTACTCTTAGATGCCATTCAAAAAGCTGGATTTATTCCTGGTGAGCAAGTTTCTTTAGCTTTAGATGCTGCCAGTACTGAATTTTATAACAATGGTGTTTATAAATATGAAGGGAAAAGTTTAAATAGTTCTGAAATGATTTCATATCTTTCAAAACTAGTTTCTAATTATCCAATAGTTTCAATAGAGGACGGTTTAGCAGAAGATGATTGGGAGGGTTGGTCAGAATTAAATAAAGAACTAGGAAATAAAGTTCAACTAGTAGGTGATGATTTATTCGTTACTAATACAGAAAGGTTAAGGAAGGGGATTATGGAAGAATCTGCTAATTCAATCTTAATAAAGGTAAATCAAATTGGAACATTAACTGAAACTTTGGAAGCAATTGAGTTAGCCAAAACTTCTGGTTTCACAAGTGTTATAAGTCATAGAAGTGGCGAGACTGAAGATACCACTATTGCTGATTTATCGGTCGCCACAAGATCGGGTCAGATCAAAACCGGTTCTTTGAGTAGAAGTGAAAGGATTGCTAAATATAATAGGCTTTTAAAAATTGAAGAGGAATTGGGAAATCAAGCAAGATTTGCTGGGGCTTTAGGTTTAGGTCCCAAAAATATATAGTTTTTCTAGCGCTTAAGTTTTTCTAAACGTGAGCCTTTTCTCATACTTAATTGACATTTTAGCCAATCAATACTTATGGGTAGTGCAAAAATTAATGGTAACAATGCAAAATTGTTTTGTTTATTAGTTACAAGTAAAGCAGATGAAATTGATAAGCTTCCTATAAGAATTGAATGGCCTAATGTTTTTTGAGCAGTAAACATTTTTCTAAATTGTCTATCAGACTCGCCCATTCTTATTTGTAATTGTAAATCGCCCTGCTCTAATCTTTCTAAACTTTCATCTATTCTTTTGGGAATGCCTACAGCTTTGGATCCTATTTCACCTACTTGCCTTCCAAATTGGTTAATTAAATCGTTAGGAGTTTGATTATTAGAAGTCATAAGTTCTATTAAATAAGGCTTGGTAATTGATACAAGATTAAACCTTGGGTCAAGCATTCTGCCAACTCCTTCAAAAGTTGACAATGCTCTCATTACAAATATTAGATCCACCGGTAGTTGAAATGGTGTTTCATAAACAAGTTCGTATAAATCTCCAGATAATTTTTCAATTATATTTGGACTAAATGGAGGTGTTAAGGCTTCTTTAAGCATTAATCTGACTAATCTTCTGACTGGTCCAATGTCAATATCTTTTGAAATTAGGCCAGCTTGTTGTAATTGATTGACAAGTGATGAGGCGTCTCTTAAGGCGGCAGCCTTAACCATACCTCCTAAACTTCTTTGAAGGTTATCTGAAATATTGCCCATCATTCCAAAATCATAAAAAATTAACTTACCTGTATTTGAAACTGCTAAATTACCTGGATGGGGATCTGCATGAAAAAAACCGTAATTCACTAATTGTTTTAGGTAGCTGATGGCACCAATTTCTGCGATTTTCGGTAGATCAATTTTTTGGGATTGTAATTTTTCTAAATCGTTTATTTTTGTTCCTTCTAGATAACTTAAACAAAGTACTTTTTCACTACTCATATCCCAAATTACTTCAGGAACTTCAACATTGTCATCATCAAGAAATTGCTGTCTAAATCTTGCTGCGTATTGTGCTTCACAATTAAAATCAAGCTCCTTCATGAGAACTTTCCTACACTCTTTAGCAATCTCAACCCAGTTTCTCCCTCGACTCCAATTCTTGTTTTTTTGCAATAAGCCAGCTATTTGCTGCATTATACCCAAATCGATAATAAATAATTCTTTTAGATTGGGCCTTTGAACTTTAAATACTACTTTTTTCCCATCTTTCAAAGTTGCCTTATGAACCTGAGCTAGTGATGCTGATCCAACCGGATCGCATATTATTTGATCTATTTCATCAAACTTAGATCCTATTTCTTCTCTAATAGTTTTTTTAACTTGATCAAATGAAAAATTAGGAACTTGATCCTGTAATTTAGATAATTCCTGAATCCATGTGTTAGGAATTAAATCAGGTCTCGCAGATAATAATTGTCCAATTTTAATGAATGCAGAACCAAGTTTAATTAATTGATTGGTAAACCACCTAGCTTGTTTGATTTGGACCTTCTTTTTTTTATTACTCTTTGTTTGGAAAATTGTAAATCTAATATTATCTAGCCACAAATTTATTAAAAGCGAAATCAGGGTTTTCCAAATACGAAAGCCCCTCTTAAATTTCTTTAAATGATAATTATGAATTTGATAACTCATTAAATTTGATTATTCAATTGTTTATTAAATAGTTCAATTTGTTTATTAATAACTTCAATTTCATTAAAAGCTTCTTTTATTTTAGATTTTTGAAAAGTATTTGTGGGTTCATTTTCGTGAATGTTCTCTGCTTTTTCCATCCTTGAGGCTTCTTTGATTATGGATTCTTTTAAGCTATCAAATTCTTTTTTGAGTATCTCAGGAGCATCCTGTGCAATATTTGTTGCTTCTTCAATTTTTTCAACCAATATCTCGTTTAATTTTTCGCTTACTTTTTTAATAGCGGCTTTTAAAAGGTAATCAGAGTTGGTCATGAAAAATATAATGTTTCTTTATCAATTAATTTACTCAGCATAATCTAATAATAAATCAATACAGAACAATTCAGGTGATTGGTTGTTTGATAATGAGATTTTTTATTTTTCCTATGTAAGTTTGTTTCTATATTATGCTTTTTTCTTTTTTTTCTTTTAACTTATATCTATATAATGGTTAGGTATTAACATAAAAGATATCTTCTAACCAAAAACTCATCTAATTAACTACTAAAAGGAGTTTTATTAAATTGGAAATCATTGAGTCAGATGTAGTTATTATCGGAGGGGGTCCGGCTGGATGTACTTGCGCACTTTATACATCTCGTTCAAACTTAAAAACAGTAATTTTAGATAAAAATCCATCTGTTGGCGCCTTAGCAATAACCCATCAGATAGCTAATTATCCAGGTGTTCCTGTTGATATAAGTGGAGAGAAATTACTTAATCTCATGAGAGAACAGGCTGTGCAATATGGGACAGACTATAGAAGAGCACAGGTTTTTGGTATAGACGCAAGTGGAGAATGGAAAATGGTTTATACACCGGAGGGTACCTTTAAGTCAAAAGCACTTGTTCTTGCAAGTGGAGCTATGGGCAGGCCTGCATCATTTAAGGGAGAAGCTGATTTTCTTGGCAAAGGAGTAAGTTATTGTGCTACATGTGATGGAGCTTTTTACAAAAATAGAGAAGTTGCTGTTGTTGGAGGGAATAAAGAAGCAATTGAAGAGGCAACTGTTCTCACTAAATTTGCTTCTACTGTACATTGGATTACATCAAGTGATCCTAAATCAGATAATGAAGAGGCTATGGAATTGATGGATACTTCAAACATTAAACATTGGAGTAGAACAAGATTATTAGAGATCTTGGGAGATGATATGGGTGTGAATGGGGTTATTGTAAAAAATAAGCAAGAAGAAAATCCTATTAATTTAAATTTAGATGGAGTTTTTGTTTATATGAGTGGTTCAAAGCCAATTACTGATTTTTTAGGAGATCAGATTGCTTTAAAAGAAGACGGAGGGGTTATCGTAGATGACTTTATGTCTACAAATTCTGATGGAGTATGGGCTATTGGAGATATAAGAAATACTCCATTCAAACAAGCCGTTGTAGCAGCTTCTGATGGGTGCATTGCCGCAATGTCAATTGATAGATATTTAAATAGTAGAAAGAATATAAGAGTAGATTGGATTCATTCTTGAAAACTAAATATTACTTCTTTTATTTAAAGAGGAGTTGCTTCAGAAATATAAGCTACTCCACCATAGTAACTTAACTCGGCCTTAATATTCTCTCGCATTTGATCAATTAATTCTTGTTCACAAAAAACAATAACATGAGCATTTGATCCTAATCCGGTAAATTCCATATCTTCAGTAACAACTCTTTCAGGCCCTCTTCCTGTGGCATGTTTCATGACAGTATATCCAGGGACATTAGCTTTTTCTAATGTTTTAATGATTGCATCTAGTTCTCTTTCACTAAATATTAAGTCTAATCTTTTCATTTTTATAAAGGGGAAAGTGGAATAATGCTATTTACTAAACTCATATATATTGGAATACCAAGAACTATATTGAATGGGAAAGTTAGACCTAACGTTGTTGAAATATAATAACTAGATTTTGCTTCTGGTACTGTCATCCTCATGGCAGCAGGAACTGCCAAATATGAGGCGCTAGCACATAAAACAACAAATAGGAGTGCATTCCCAGGCCCTAAAGATAATAATCTTGCAACGCAAACACCAATTAGTGCATTAAATAAAGGCATAAAAATTGCAAAACTGATCAGAAAGGAACCAGCTTTTTTTAGGCTAGGCAATCTTTGAGCTGCAACTATTCCCATATCTAACAGAAAAAAGCATTCTGCACCATAGAATAAATCTTTGGTAAAAGGCTCCATTTTTTCAATGCCTACTGGATTAGTTGAGGAAATAAGAAATCCTACTATTAGACTAGAGATTAATAGATAAACTGATCCATTTAAAAAAGACTCATGAAGAATTGCGCGAAGTTGCATTTTCCTTGAGTTGGGTCTATTTTTTGTGGCTGCAAATTTTACAAGTAACAAGCCAACGATAATTGCTGGGGACTCCATTAAAGCTAAAGCTCCAACCATAAATCCATCAAAATCTATTTTTTGACTATCTAAAAAACTTTCTGCAGATATGAATGTGACTGCACTTATTGAACCGTAGGCAGCTGCAATTGCAGCAGAATTGAAAACATTAAACTTATACCTTAAAATTACAAATCCAATTAAAGGAATAATGAGTGACATTAATATCGCAGCACTTAGAGTAGGTAAAACCTGATCTGTAAAACCACTTTTTTGAATTTCAATTCCACCTCTAAATCCTATTGCTAAAAGCAGATATAAAGAAAAGAGTTTTGGCAAAGGAGCAGGTATTTCTAAGTCGGATTTAAAAAATACAGCGATTGCTCCAATTAAAAAGAAAAGTACTGGTGGCGCTAATACATTTTGTATGATTGGATTTACTTCCATGGATTATTAAGTTAATTCATTCAAAGCAGTTTCTAAAGCTTCCTTTCTTGTTTCAATGATTCCATCAACGCCAAACTTTGATAGTCTTTCTCTAACTTTTTCATTAGCCCCAGCTACAAATGCTTTCCTAGAATTATTTTTTGCTTCTTGCATCATATCTTCTATAGCAAGGGTTGCTGTTACACCAAGTCTTGGGACATCAGTTATGTCTAATATCAGAATTTTGTAATTTCTTACAAGATTCATCCTGTCAGAAATGCCTTTTGCAGCACCAAAACTAAGTGGCCCTTTGAGTCTAAATAGCATTACTTCTCCAGAGCATCTATCAAGTAGAGCTTTTTCATCCGCGGGTAATGTATTTTGTCCTTGATTATTGCCTGTTAAAGAAGGATTATCCTCTTCCATACCTTCTAGTTGAGTTTCAGTAATGGAATCAATAGTCAGCATATTTGCAATAAATACTCCAACTAATACTGCCCATATTAAATCCCAAAAAACAGTCATTAATAGCACACCATACATAACAACTGATGTTTTTAGAGATAGTTTATGAGCCCTGCTCAAGAATCCCCAGTCAATAATATCCAATCCAACCTTGATAAGAATACCTGCTAAAAGAGCTGTAGGTATTTGTTCTGCTAATGGTCCTGCACCAACTAAAACTATTAATAAGACTATTGAGTGAACCATTCCTGATAAAGGAGTAGATCCGCCGGATTTAACATTTATAACAGTTCTCATTGTTGCACCTGCACCAGGTAAGCCTGAAAAAAGACCTGCCACAGCGTTTCCTATCCCCTGTCCAATTAACTCTCTATCAGAATTATGCTTTGTTTGAGAAATATTATCTGCTACTAAGGATGTAAGTAAAGAATCAATTGCTCCAAGTACTGCTAATACAAGACCTGCCTTGAAAATAATAGGAAAATACTGGTTGAAACTAGGAAAATCTAAAGATGGAACTCCTCGAGGAATTTCTCCAATTCTGTCTATTGTTCCACCAAAAACCATTGATATTGGAGTTACTATTAATAAGGCTAAAAGTGGAGAAGGAACCCATTGAGTTATTTTTCTAGGTGTTAGAAATACTATCCCTAAAGTCATTATTGCCACTCCAATTGCAGCCCCATTAGGTTGGAAATTCGACAAAACAGTAGTTAAAGAGTCTACTACCCCTCCTCTTGTGCTTATTCCAAGTAATGGCCCAATTTGAAGTGCAATGATTATTACACCAATACCAGACATGAATCCCGATACAACAGAATAAGGAACTAGAGTGATATATTTTCCTAATTTCAGAATTCCGAATAATATTTGAAGTAACCCCCCAATTACTACGGCGGCCATTACCAACGGTAAAATTTGTCCTGCAGATAGATCTCTTGGGACTCCTACTGCTGCTAAACCTGCTACCACACCCGCAACAGTGACACTCATAGGACCAGTGGGTCCACTAACTTGAGCAGGTGTTCCTCCGAATAAAGCGGCTAAAAAACCAACTACAACCGCCCCATATAGTCCATAAATTGCCCCGCCAGGGCCTAACGCGGCGTTGCCAAAAGCAAGAGCAAGAGGTAAAGCAACTACTGCGGCTGTAATTCCTCCAAGAATGTCGCCTCTAATATTATTTAGATGAAATCCATTAATTATTTTCAAAGATACTCTCCTTAAATAAATAAAACATAACTAGAAAATAATATCTCTTTATGCCCTAAATTTGTAAAAAATTAAGTTTGTGCAAAATATTTTTGTAACTTTTGCATTATCTATATAATTCAAATTAGGTTAATTTTCCTGAACAAAAGAAGACTCTAATCGATTTATATGCGAGTTGAGCGATTATCGTATTAGATAAATATTTTTCAACTTAAATAATATTCAGATGAATTCGATTATTCGCCCAAGAAGATTAAGAAGGACTGAGGCAATTAGAGAAATGGTAAGAGAAAACCATTTAATGCCCTCGGATTTTATATATCCATTATTTATTCATGAAAAAGATTTTAAAGAAGAAATTTCGGCAATGCCAGGAACATTTAGATGGGATATGAATGGATTAATAAAGGAGGTTACCAGAGCATGGGAATTGGGGATAAGGTGTATTGTTCTTTTTCCAAAAATAAACGATAACTTAAAGACTGAGGATGGTGCAGAGTGTTTTAATGAGGAGGGTTTAATACCTAAAGCTATCCGGATATTAAAAAAAGAGATTCCAGAAATGGCAATAATGACTGATGTCGCCTTGGACCCATACTCGTGTGATGGACATGATGGATTAGTTGATAATACTGGAAAAATATTAAATGATGAAACAATTGATATTTTAAAGAAACAAGCTTTAACACAAGCTAGAGCTGGAGCAGACTTTATTGGTCCTAGTGACATGATGGATGGAAGAGTTGGAGCTATAAGAGCTGCACTTGATAGTCAAGGATTCAGTGATGTAGGTATCATTAGTTATACAGCAAAATATTCATCTGCGTATTACGGGCCATTTAGAACTGCTTTAGATTCAGCTCCAAGAGAAAATAGTAAAAAAATAATTCCAGATAATAAATCTACATATCAAATGGACCCTGCTAATTCAAAAGAGGCTTTAATTGAATCTGCATTAGATCAGTTCGAAGGAGCTGATATTTTGATGGTAAAACCTGGTATTTCATATCTGGATATTGTTTATAGATTAAGTACTTTTTCGAATAAACCTATAGCTGCATATAACGTCAGTGGGGAGTATTCAATGATAAAGTCTGCTGCTATGAAGAACTGGATTAATGAAAAAGATATTGTTTTAGAAACGTTACTTAGTTTTAAAAGAGCAGGAGCAAAATTAATACTTACTTATCACGCTTGTGATGCATCTCAATGGTTGCAGGATACTTAAAAACTCATTATTAACAAAAATTTGGTTTATTCTTAGATTAATATTAAATTCATAGGTTTGTTTTGAAGTTTACACAAGGAGTAAATAGGATTGGTCACATCGCACTTAGAGTTGAGGATCTCGAAAGGGCCAAAGCTTTTTATATTAAATTGGGGATGAATTTGGTTTGGGATGATAAAGATTGGTCTTATTTGGAAGCTGGTAAAGGTAAAGATGGACTTGCGTTGTTAGGCCCTAACTACAAAGCAGCGGGACCGCACTTTGCGTTTCATTTCGAAAATAAAAAAGAAGTAGTAAATATTCAAAATGATTTGAAAAAATCTGGTGTAAAAGTTGGTCCTTTACATGAACATAGGGATGGAACAGCCTCCTTTTATATGAAAGATACGGAAGGAAACTGGCTGGAGATGCTTTATGTTCCTCCTGAAGGGATTCAATCAAATGTTTGATTCTTTTGGTTTGTATGGAAGAGAAAAGTCATTCTAAAAAATCATATTCAGATATTACTTTAGAAGATGAATCAATAAGCCTTTTAGAGTGGGATACATTAAAAGCGCACTTATCCTCATTTGCTTCTACTGAAATGGGTAAACGAGCGATTTTAAGTTTTAAAATCCCATCAGAATACGAAGTTGCTAAAAGACTTTTGAATGAAACCATTGAAATAACTGAGCTAGAAAATAATTTGGATAAATCAATTAGTTTTTCTGGTGTTTTTGATATTAGTAGAAATATTGAAATTTGTTCAAAGGGAGGTGTAATTTTATCTTCTGACTTGTTAGAAATAGCGAAAACAATTGCAGCGGCAAGAAAGTTAAAAAAAATCTTTTTAGATTTTGAAAAAAGGCCTTTTATTTCATCATTTACAAAAAATTTAATTGACCATCAAAATATCGAAACTATTTTTAAAAATGGTATCGAATCTAATGGACGGATTTCAGATAATGCTAGTAGTAAATTATCTATTCTCAGACAAGAATTATTATCTAAGAAGCTGGAAAGAAAAATATTAGTTGATAAATTTATTCAAAATAATTTATCTTATTTACAAGATACTATTATTGGAGATCGATATGGTAGACCAGTTTTAGCTGTAAAGGTTAACTATATAGATCAATTTAAAGGCATAATTCATGACTCTTCATCTTCAGGAAATACGGTATATTTTGAACCTGATAGTGTAGTAACTAAAGGTAATAAGATTGCTTCTTTAGAGGCAAGGGTCACAGCAGAAGAATTTAAATTACTTCAGAAATGGTCTCAAGTTGTTAGTGATAATTCAGAAAATCTCATTACAACTACCTCTATTTTATTAAGATTAGAAAATGCGCTAACCCGTTCAAGATATTCAAAATGGATTGGAGGTAAAACTCCTATATTTGAGAAAAATCCTATTGTTTCCTTAATTGGTTTTTCTCATCCCTTATTGATTTGGGAAAACAAGAAAAAAGGAGCCCCTCCCCCAGTGGCTGTGGATTTTCATATAAATAGAAATACCAAGGTGGTAGCTATTACGGGTCCAAATACTGGGGGTAAAACCGCCGCATTAAAAGGGTTGGGGTTGTCGTTATTAATGGCTCGAGCAGGATTATTGATACCCTCAACTAAAAATCCAATTATCCCTTTTTGTCCAAAAATATATGTTGATATAGGCGATAATCAATCATTAGAAGACAATTTATCTACTTTCAGTGGTCATATTTATCGCATAAAAAAGATCTTAGAATCACTTGAAAATAGGAGAGGGTTATCAGTTGTTTTGTTAGATGAGGTTGGATCTGGTACAGATCCTCTTGAAGGTAGCGCTCTCGCAATGGCTTTATTAAAAGAGTTTGCAAATAAATCTGATATCACACTAGCAACTACACATTATGGAGATATTAAGTCATTAAAATATAGTGACTCCAGATTCGAAAACGTTTCAGTTGCCTTTGATGAGGATTCTATGAAACCAAAATATACACTCAACTGGGGCATACCCGGCAGAAGTAATGCTTTGTCAATATCTAGGAGAATTGGCTTGGACGAAAGAATACTAAATGAAGCTTCAGATTATCTAAAGCCAAAAGAAGTTGATAACATTAACAGTATTATTAAAGGTCTAGAAGAAGAGAGGATAAAACAACAAAATTCTGCAGAAGCGGCTGCGGAACTTATTGCTAGGACTGAAATATTACATGATGAACTGAAGAAAAATTATCAATTTCAAAAAATAAATGCTGAAAAAATTCAGGAAATTGAAAGGTATAAATTATCAAAACATATTCGATCTGCTAAAAAAGAGGTAATAGATATGATTGAGAAACTAAGAGATCAAAATGTTAACGGAGAGGATACAAGAATTATTGGAAAAAGATTAAAGGAAATTGAGAAAGAACATTTAACACAAAAAAAGGTTGAAGTGTCAATATCATGGAATCCTAAGGTTGGCGATTTCGTAAAAATAAAAAGTCTCAATAGTACGGGACAAATTGTAAATTTAGATAAAAAGTGTGGTGTTTACGAGGTTAAATGTGGTTCATTCAGAAGCTCATTATCTGTTAATGATTTTGAAGGTATTAATGGGGAAAAGCCTAATTCTAAAAAGTCTAAAATTGAGATCAAGTCTTCAAGAGAAGATTTTTCTTTTTCTAAAATTAGAACTAGTAAAAATACAATTGATGTAAGAGGACTAAGAGTTCATGAAGCCGAAATAATTATTGAGGAGAAAATTAGAAAATTTCATGGCCCGCTTTGGATTGTTCATGGAATTGGAACTGGAAAATTAAAAAAAGGATTAAGAAAATGGTTATCAGGTTTGAATTATGTTGATAAGATTGAAGATGCTCCCAATAATGAGGGTGGACCTGGTTGCAGTATTGCTTGGATAAAATAAAATTTAAAATAGTTAGAAAACCATTAAATAATTATTTTTAAGTGCAATTTATTGATCAAGCAAACATTATTCTTAAAGCTGGAAAAGGTGGTAATGGAATAGTTTCATTTAGAAGAGAAAAATTCGTCCCTGCTGGAGGACCTTCTGGGGGAAATGGTGGGAGAGGGGGATCTATTATATTAGTTGCTGATAATAATCTTCAAACGTTATTAGATTTTAAATTCAAAAGAGAAATAATTGCTGAAGATGGATCCAAAGGAGGTCCTAATAAAAGATCTGGCGCTTCAGGTGAAGATACAATCCTTAAAGTCCCTTGTGGTACTCAAATAAGGGATATTAAAACTGGCATTTTATTAGGAGACTTAACTAAAGATAAACAGAGTCTAACTGTTGCTATTGGAGGAAGAGGTGGTCATGGAAATGCTTACTATTTAAGTAATCAAAATAGAGCCCCAGAATCTTTTACTGAAGGGAAGGATGGGGAGATATGGGAGGTTCAGTTAGAACTTAAGATTCTTGCTGAGGTTGGCATTATAGGTCTTCCAAATGCAGGGAAAAGTACTTTAATATCCGTTTTATCATCTGCGCGTCCAAAAATAGCAAACTACCCTTTCACAACTTTAATACCTAACTTAGGAGTAGTGAGAAAAGCAGATGGAAATGGTTGCCTCTTTGCTGATATACCTGGATTAATATCAGGAGCGGCTGATGGAGTAGGTTTAGGGCATGATTTTTTAAGGCATATACAAAGAACTAAGATACTTATACACTTGGTTGATTCAATTTCAGAAAATCCTATTCATGATTTCGAGATAATTGAGCAGGAATTAAAAAAATATGGGAAAGGCCTTTTAGATAAAGAGAGAATAATAGTGCTAAATAAAATGGAACTTAGAGATGATGATTATTTGAAAATAATCACAAAAAAGTTAGAAGATTTGTCTAAAAAAAAAGTTTTAGTTATTTCTTCATCTTTAAAAAAAGGTTTATCTTCACTGCTTTCTGAAGTATGGAAGAGGATCTAACTTATATTTAAATTTTTTTTGTAGAAAAATACACTTGATTTAATAACGAAAATTAGCCATAAATAAGATAATTCTTAAATGTAAATATGAATTTCTACAGTTGCTTTGATCAACAAGGGAAAATAATAGCCAGATGTCAAACCATTCAAGATATTGAGGTTCTTAAGAAAATGGGAAGACCAATTGTAGAAGTGAAGGAAATGAAAAATGAGGAGTCGGTGGTATGTTCTCTGACTGGTAGCCCATCTGACTTTAATAGGGATTACTAATAAGAATTTAAGAAACAAAAAAGGGCATCAACTGCCCTTTTTTTTTGCAACCTCTATAAGATTAAGAGTTAATCATCGTAAACTAAACATTCTGGTTCATCTGGGTTGGCATCGCAGAATAATTCCAATGCATTTGGATCATGCTGATCATCTGGATGATGATCCTTATATTCTTCGAGTTCTTTGAGTTCTTCTGTTAAATGTCTGACCTTTGGAAGATTGCCCTCTGCTTTAGCAGATTCGATTTCCGATTGATCTTTTTGAATGTGCTCGTCAATGGATTTCATTTGCAGCTTTTCGTACTTTAGTAGACATATATAACATAGTTAATTTCTAATCAATTTGCATTATCTATGAACAAAATAAGTGTTCATTACAACATCATTTTTTTTAATGGAAATTATTTTTGAGATTTTTTAAGAATCTAATTTCATTATTTCTTTTAGTGATGGTAATACTGGGATGATTTGATTTGGGTTTAGAGGGAATAAAGCTTTGTAGTAATCTTTTTTCCATTCATTGTCATAACAAGTCTTATCTACATTAGGTAATTGAAAAAATTTTAATCTCCATTCAATAATTTTCTCGAAATTTGAAAGTTCTTGTTCAGTACATCTGAAAAGTTTGCTATATATCAATTCCCATCTTATGAGTGTTGGGAAAAGGTAAATATCTGAGTATGTTAACTCTTCTCCAAATATCCAATCTCCTTTATTGTGTTTAATTGTATTTTCAACCTCGTTTAAAGCAGCGAAAAGATTTCTACTTGCTTTTTGGTAAGATGACTGGTTTCTGGCGAATCCGCATTTATATACCCCATCATTTATGTTGTTATGAATTAAATCTAAAAGCTTTTGGTTACAGTCTTGAATATTTAATATTTGATATTCCGATTCATTATTTATTGAGTTAAGTAATTTTATTATTTGAGAACTTTCATTAGATAAAATATTTATTTCATCCTTTATGAAATTAATTAAAAGAGGTAATGTAGCTCTGAAAATTATTTTTTTATTGGCTTTTTTATAAAGGTCAGAAAGCCGACTGCATCCCTTTAGATTTGTATTGAAAATCCATTCGCCATGTTCAACATCTGCTTTGAGAAAAATAACTTTAACTTTTTTAGATAAATGTTTTATTTTATGGACGAGTAAAGTTCTTTGACACCATGGACAAGAATTCCCTACCAATAAATATATTTGTCCATTTTCATTATTAATATCGTATTCACTATCAATCTTTATTCCTTCAGGTCTCTTATAATTACCATATATATCTGATGGTGCGAAACCATTCATTAATTTAGTCCAAAACCAAAACCAAAATTTCTTTGAGGATTTAATTAGGTATTTATTTTGCATAAGATTCTATTTTTAAAGAAAAAATGACTATTCAAAGAATACTTATTGTTTCGGGGACACATGGGAATGAAATCAATCCTATATGGGCTGTTAATCAATTTAATAGCAAGGAGAATACTAATAAGAAAGGTATTGAGTACAAGTTCATCATAGGCAATCCTATTGCCTATCAAAAAGGTTGTAGATATATAGATGCAGATTTAAATAGATCTTTTAACGAAAATAATAATTATCATCAACAAAAGAAAAGTATTTATGAAATTGATAGAGCCAATTTTTTAGTTGATCAATTTGGAATTAATGGATCCCAACCCTGTCAAATTGCTATTGATTTGCATACTACAACTGCAAATATGGGAACTAGTATTGTCATGTATGGAAGAAGATTCAAAGATTTTTGTTTAGCGGCATTATTGCAAAATAAATTTGGATTGCCTATTTATTTACACGAAAAAGATCAAGCCCAAACAGGCTTTCTTGTAGAAGCTTGGCCATGTGGTTTAGTTATTGAAGTAGGAGCTGTCGCGCAAAATTTTTATGATCCAAAAATCATAAATAGATTTTTAATAATAATTAGCTCTCTAAGAGAAGAGATAGATAAATTGAAAAACAATCTAATAGAACTACCAAAGGAATTGGTTGTATATGTTCATCAAGGGAGTATAGATTATCCAAGAGATAAAAAAGGAGATATTGATGGCTTAATTCATCCTAAAAGAATTAACCAAGATTGGAAAATGATCAAAAAAGGAGATCCATTATTTATTGATAGGCAAGGGATTATTCATAAATATGATGGAGATCAGGAGATTTGGCCTGTTTTTATTGGGGAAGTTGCTTATAAAGAAAAAAAAATTGCGATGAGTTATACAAAGAAAGAATTAATTTGTTGCAAAAATGAATGGGTTAAAGAGTTTGAAAGCCTTTAAATTAAGAATAAATTTAGAAATCAGAACATTAATCACTAATAGCTTATAAAGATTATTTATTTAATAGATAAGTTTATTTAATATTTTCTGGTTTTATTTTTTTTTCTACCTTTTTTAACTTTTACATCTAAATTCTTGCGCTCCAATAAATAACAGCTCCAAAAGCCTCTAATTGCAGTCTTCTATGCTTAGCTTCCTTTAAAGAAACTATTTCTTTGGATCTTTTGCCGTTGAGAAGCCATTCGATTATGACCAAGTTAAATCCTCAATAACAAAGAAAATATTAAGATATAGAGGTTATTTTCTAATGTGTTCAAAAAATAACTTTACTAACAGAAAAATAATTTACACATTTTTAGCAATTTTGGTCTAAAATTTTGTGAGCGGAATTAACTTTCCGTTTTTATTTACACGTCTCACTTTAGAGACATACTTTACGAACTCATGACAACTATTCAGCAGCAGCGTTCTTCGCTGTTAAAAGGTTGGCCACAGTTTTGTGAGTGGGTAACATCAACTAACAACAGAATTTATGTTGGTTGGTTCGGCGTCTTAATGATTCCATGCCTACTTGCAGCGGCGGCTTGCTTCATCGTTGCATTCATCGCAGCACCACCAGTAGACATCGACGGAATTAGAGAGCCAGTTGCTGGTTCATTCCTATATGGAAACAACATCATCTCAGGTGCAGTTGTTCCTTCATCTAACGCTATTGGTCTACACTTCTACCCAATTTGGGAAGCAGCTACTGTAGATGAGTGGTTATACAACGGTGGTCCTTACCAGCTTGTAATTTTCCACTTCCTAATTGGTATTTCAGCATACATGGGAAGACAGTGGGAGCTTTCATACCGTTTAGGTATGCGTCCTTGGATCTGTGTTGCATACTCTGCACCAGTTTCAGCAGCTTTCGCAGTATTCCTTGTATATCCATTCGGTCAAGGTTCATTCTCTGACGGAATGCCTTTAGGTATCTCTGGAACATTTAACTTCATGTTTGTTTTCCAGGCAGAGCACAACATTCTTATGCACCCATTCCATATGGCTGGTGTTGCTGGTATGTTCGGAGGATCTTTATTCTCAGCTATGCACGGTTCACTTGTTACTTCATCTCTAATCAGAGAAACAACTGAGACAGAATCTCAGAACTATGGTTACAAGTTCGGACAAGAAGAAGAAACATATAACATCGTTGCAGCTCATGGCTACTTCGGTCGTTTGATCTTCCAATATGCAAGTTTCAACAACAGCAGAAGTTTACACTTCTTCTTAGCTGTATTCCCAGTTGTTTGTGTATGGTTAACTTCAATGGGTATCTGCACAATGGCATTCAACCTTAACGGTTTCAACTTCAACCAGTCAGTTGTTGATGCAAACGGTAAGATTGTTCCTACATGGGGTGACGTTCTTAACAGAGCAAACCTAGGTATGGAAGTAATGCACGAGCGTAACGCTCACAACTTCCCACTTGATCTAGCAGCAGCTGAGTCTACAACAGTAGCTCTTTCAGCTCCAGCTATCGGTTAAGCTTAAAGTTCTTAAATTTACAAGCCCCCTTTTTGGGGGCTTTTTTTTGTTTAATTTTCAATTGGTTTCATATAATGTTTATATATAGATAAAACATTTGATATTTCTATGAGTAGTAGTTTTGGAAAAATTTTTCGTGTTAGTACTTTTGGAGAATCACATGGTGGTGGAGTAGGCGTTATCCTTGATGGATGTCCCCCAAAGTTAAAAATAGATATAACACTGATACAAAATGAATTAGATAGGCGTAGACCTGGACAAAGTGACATTACAACACCACGAAATGAAGAAGATAAAATTGAAATATTAAGTGGTATAAAGGAAGGGTTAACACTGGGAACTCCAATAGCGATGTTGGTAAGAAATAAGGATCAAAGACCAGGAGATTATAATAATTTGGAGCAAGTATTTAGACCTTCTCATGCAGATGGAACATATCATCTGAAATATGGAATTCAGGCAAGTTCTGGTGGTGGAAGAGCATCTGCAAGAGAAACAATTGGGAGAGTAGCGGCTGGTGCTGTAGCAAAACAATTATTAAAAAACTTCTGTAACACTGAAATACTATCTTGGGTAAAGCGTATACATGATATTGATTCTGATATAAATAAAGAGAAGATTTCTCTAAATAAAATAGACTCTAATATTGTTAGATGTCCTGATGAAAAGGTATCAGCAGAAATGATCGAGAGAATTAAGGAATTAAAACGTCAAGGGGACTCTTGTGGCGGTGTTATTGAATGTCTTGTAAGAAATGTTCCGTCTGGTCTTGGCATGCCTGTTTTTGATAAATTAGAAGCTGATTTAGCGAAGGCGTTGATGTCTTTGCCTGCTACTAAAGGCTTTGAAATAGGTTCAGGTTTCTCTGGAACTTATTTAAAAGGAAGCGAACATAATGATACCTTCATTAAGTCTGATGATATTAGTAAGTTAAGAACAACATCTAACAATTCAGGAGGTATACAGGGAGGAATAAGTAATGGCGAAAATATTGAGATGAAGATAGCTTTTAAACCTACAGCAACCATCGGAAAAGAACAGAAAACAGTAAATGCTGAAGGGAAAGAAGTATTAATGAAGGCAAAAGGAAGACATGATCCATGCGTTCTCCCGAGAGCAGTTCCTATGGTTGATGCTATGGTCGCTTTAGTACTTGCTGATCATTTGCTTTTGAATCATGCTCAATGTGGCTTAATGAATAATTATTAGTTTTGTTAGATAAATTATATTTGTCTTTGATTTAATTCTTTTTGTTATTTTTTAACCATTCATATATGTTTGGATCAAATTTTTTATTTTTGATACCTTTATCTCCAATCACGATTGCTTTATATCCTAAAGATTTATAAGTTTTTATATCATTGATTGATAGGCCTCCAGCGGCAATGAAATCAATGTTTTTAAAGTTAAGTATATCTATCGAATTATCTTTTCTTTTTATTGGATAAATTTTGATAATTTTGCAATTTAAATTGATCGCTTCTTCAAGATCTTTTAAATTTGTAATTCCGGGAATTAATAAATAATTCTTTGACTTTGCATAATTGAAAAGATCTTTATCCCAAAATTTCATCATAGAAAAATTTAATCCAATTTCTAATGAATCTTCTATTGATTGATGATTAACTATGGAGGCAGAGCCTAAATTGATTCTTGGATATTTGAGCTTGATGCCGGATACAAAATCCAACCAATTTTCATTGTTTGACCAACTTATTTCGATATTCTTTAGTCCCGATTTTACTAAGCTCTCTAATTGTTCAAAAAATGAATACCTTAAAGAGGTACTTGAGTAAATATTATCTTCAGGTTTTATAAGTAAAAAAAAAGACTCTTTTTTCAGTAACTCCGAAAAAGAATCTCCTTTATTATTCATTAAAAATTTAAATTTTCTGGCTTAAATGTAGTTTGCGACTTTTACTTCTGAGCGGTTAAGCAAATCCTGAATATCTTCAGTATCTATAGTTTCTCTTTCAATAAGCATTTGAGCCATTTCGTCTAGGACTGTTCTATTATCTGATAAAACTTTTGTAGCTCTTTTGTATGCTACATCAACAAGCTCAGAGACCTCTACATCTATAGTTGCAGCAGTATCTTCAGAGAAATCTCTTGTAGAACTCATATCTCTCCCAAGAAACATTCCACCTTGAGATTGACCTAAGGCGACTGGACCTATTTTGTCGCTCATGCCAAATTTAGTGATCATTTGTCTTGCTACATTAGCAACTTGCTGTAAATCGTTTGAAGCTCCAGTAGTAACTTCTTCTTCTCCATAGACTATTTCTTCAGCAACTCTTCCACCAAGAGCTACAGCCATTTGATTTTGAAGGTAAGAACGAGAGTAAAGACCTGATTCCATTCTTTCTTCGCTTGGAGTAAAGAAGGTTAAACCTCCAGCTTGACCCCTAGGAATTATTGAAACTTTTGCTACAGGATCATAATCGGGCATTAATGCTCCTACAAGTGCATGACCAGCTTCGTGATAAGCAACTAATTCTTTTTTCTTATCACTTATGACTCTATCTTTCTTCTCTGGACCAGCCATAACTCTTTCAATGGCATCACTGACTTCATCATTACTTACTTTATCTAAATCTTTTCTAGCTGCTAGTATTGCTGCTTCATTTAATAGATTGGCTAAATCGGCACCCGTAAATCCTGGTGTTCTTCTAGCAACTTTATCTAAATCAACGTCTTTTGAAAGAGTTTTATCTTTCGCATGAACATTTAATATCTGTAATCTTCCAGCGTAATCTGGTCTATCTACTGTTACCTGCCTATCAAATCTTCCAGGACGCATTAAAGCTGAATCTAATACATCAGGTCTATTGGTAGCAGCTACTATTATTATTCCTGAATTACCTTCGAAACCGTCCATTTCTGTTAGGAGTTGGTTTAATGTTTGTTCTCTTTCATCATTTCCTCCGCCCATACCAGCACCTCTTTGTCTTCCAACAGCATCGATCTCGTCAATGAACACAATACAAGGAGCATTCTTTTTAGCTTGTTCAAAAAGATCTCTAACTCTGCTAGCACCAACTCCTACAAACATTTCTACAAATTCTGAACCTGATATTGAGAAAAAAGGTACACCTGCTTCTCCAGCAACTGCCTTGGCTAGCAATGTTTTTCCTGTACCTGGAGGGCCAACAAGAAGGACCCCTTTTGGGATTTTTGCTCCGACTGCTGTAAATCTATCTGGGCTCTTAAGAAAATCTACAACTTCAGTGAGTTCTAATTTTGCACCTTCAACACCAGCAACATCTGAAAAAGTTACCTGTGTAGAAGGTTCCATTTGGAGTCTAGCTTTGCTTTTACCAAAACTCATGGCAGGGTTACCCCCTCCAGCGTTTCCGCTTTGCGATCTTCTGAAAAGAAAAAATAATCCTCCAATTAAAAGTACTGGGAAAATCAAGCTACTTAAAGCTTGTTGCCATGGATTAGCTAATTTTGTAGGAGTTACAGCAATGTCAACATTATTTTCTGTTAGGATTTTTAATAAATCTTTGTCAGGTGCAAGATTGACTTGTGATCTGCTCCCATCATTTTCAACAACTTGTGCTGTTGCATTGTCTGGAGATATTAGGACTCTACTGATTTCTTTATCTTGAACTGCCTCTATAAAATCACTGTATCTTAAGGTCTTTGTAGCATTTTCTGTACTAGGTTTATCAAAAACAGAAGTACCAATGAAAATTACGGTAATGACAGCTAGGACGTAAAGTCCTACGTTTCTCCAACGTTTGTTCACAATAAATAATCTTTAATAAATCTATAATACTAATAATAAAACAATATTAAGAGCGTCTTAGAACATCTACTACACTTTTGAATGCAAACCATTCGGGAATTGGTTCGCCGCTCCTTAATTTCTTCCTGAATTCTGTACCACTAAGTTTCATAATTTGATAATTAAATTCCTTAGCTTCTTCAGCTGTAATATATCCTTTTTCTTTTGTATAAACCAAATTTTTTGAAGGTACAGTTTGCATCATTAACTCGCCTGCACATTTATTTGCAAAATTCTGGGCGTCATATGGTCCATAAAAATCTTCACCAGTTGATGATGACTTACAACCAGCCATATCTCTACCAATAATAAAATGTGTGCAGCCATAATTTCTTCTGATTATCATATGTTGAAGAGCTTCTCTTGGCCCGGCCATATGCATTGAATAAGGTAAAAAAGCCCATTTTATTCTTTCATCAGATATTTCCTCTTCCAATTCTTTATAGGTCAAATATCTAACTTTTCCAGGGATATCATCTTGTTGTGTTGGCCCACAAGTTGGATGTACTAAAACAACCGCGTTAGAAGAGACATTATCTGAGAGTAAGGCATTAGTAAATAATTCATAATGTGCTCTATGAATTGGATTTCTGCATTGAAATGCAACAACATCATGATTTGTTGGCAGTATAGATCTAACTTCTTCAGGGGTTTTGCAGGGGAATTCTCTAACTGGCAGTTCGAAACCATAAACTCTCCCTCCTATATAAAATCTCCCTCTCTCATTAAAGATCATCTTGACAGCAGGATGATCTAAAGAATTAGTACCATAACAAAGTTCAGCTTCTAAGGATTTGTCAGGCTCCCATTTTGAGCTAACTTCTAAAACTGCAATTTTTTGTTTTTTATAAGTAAGCAATATTGTCTCTCCAGCTTTTACTTCTTCGTTATTTGAATCAAATACAATAGGCAAGCCAAAAAGCAACCCGTTTGTATCTCTATTATTTTCAATGACCGATTTGTAGTTTTTTTCATCCATAAAACCTTCCAATGGAGAAAAAGCACCAATAATCAAAAGTTCTACATCACATGCATTTCTTTCGCTGCATTCAAACTCATAATTAACTTTAGAAATGAGGTCGGATTTAAGGTTTTTATCTTTGATAATTAAATTTTTTAGTTCTCCTCCATAAGGTGGTATTAGTCCATTAGCATCTCTATTTGTTTGTTGTTGTAATTCCATTTTATGACTTTATAAATAAAAATTTTGAAAAAAAAAAGGGGGTTAAAACCCCTTTTTTCTTAAATTGGATCTATGCCTTTCTTCCGTAAAGCTCTCCAATTATTTTGACATCAAGTGGATCTTTTGAACCCATATCTGTATCCGAAGGTTGAATAGCTTCAAAAGTACCAGCAAATTCATCTGTTTCAGAATCTACATTATTGATAGAAAGAGTAATCACTCCAGTACCATTTACATCAACTTTAATATTTTCTTTAGCAAGTTCTTCATCATCGCCACCTAATGCCACTAAACCTTGAGCATATTCAACACCAGTATTTTTAGCTCTCGCTTTAGGATCTAAAAAATCACCAGTTCTGTAGTTAGGTGTAAATGTTGAACCACTAAACTCAGTGCCTGGCTCAATAGATGAGGGCAAATCAGCTGTAAGTTCTTTTGCTGAGAATGCAAATGGCACCTCTAAGCCACCGGGAGTTAAGACAGTAATAAGTTGAAAATCAATACCACCTTTTTCAGTGAAAGTTCCTGAATTTATGTCTCCATATACTTCAGTCACTGTAGTGTTATTTCTGGGACTAATAATTTTTGTAGAAACAAATTCTGCCGCTTTTCTTTTGGTTCCAGGCACTTTTACATAAACTTCTGTTGGATGCATACATATTCCTTTAAGGCTATCTCCATTACCTAAGGATATTGATCCTACAAGAGATGAGTCTAATGTAGGGCAATCATTAGCTTTACCGGTATTTACAACATCTGTAAATTGTGCATTTCCTCTTTCAGAGAATGCATATGATTTAACAGGTACGAAAGCAAATGTTATACAAATTGAAATAACGAAAGCTAAGAAAGAACGAATTCTCATAATTAAAGTAGCAGTAAAGTTCTGTGACGAATGATTAAGGTCACCTAAATAGTTCAATAAGGATATTACTAGGGAAAGGAGCATAAAAGTTAGCACTTTTAAATCCTAGAAACAACCCGTAGCTTTTTAGATTTTTAAAAACTGGAATTATTGTAAGCTATCAAATTATTTTTAATGATTAAGATTACAAAAAAATACAAATAAAAAAATTTATTTATTTGATGCCTGAAATAATTTGAGTTATTAATTTATTCGCTAAATCGATTTTTGATGTTTTTTTTATATGATGTTCCATACTTTTTGTATCGAATAGCCAACCTTCATTTTGTGACAAAGACCCAAATCCCTGTCCTGCAATGTCAATTGGATTTGCGAAAAGATAATCACAACCTTTTTGAATAATTTTTTCTTTAATTGTTTCTCTTGCTTCTTCAAAAGATCCTGTAAAAGCACAAAAGCCTACAAAAACTTGATTAGCTTTTTTTGATTCACTAATTGTTTTTAAAATATCTGGGACTAGCTCAAAATGTTTATTGAAATGATCATTAATTTTATTTTTGGGAATTTTAGCTGAAGTATTAGAATTTATCTTAAAATCAGATACTGCTGCATTCATAAAAAAATAATCATAATCTGAAATTTCATTCTTAATTGCCCTAATTAAATCATCACTAGTCTCAATTTCGTATCTTTTTATTCCATCTGTAAGATCTTGATCGATTTTCAGAGGGCCATGGATATATTTAACTTTAGCTCCTCTGAACCTAGCAACTTGAGATAGAAGTAAGCCCATAGCTCCAGAACTTTTGTTAGTGATATTTCTTGCAGCATCAATTTTTTCTGAGGTGCACCCGCCAGTTATTAAAATTTCTTTATTAATTAAATCTTTGCGATAAAGATTTTGATTGTGTGAAATTATAAATTCTAGAGCTAACTGAATTAGATCATTAGGAGGTATCTTACCGATGCCAATTGCATCACATGCTAAGATCCCCTCACTTGGTAGCAAAGATAAAACATTTTCATAATTCTGTAAATTCTCATAATTTTTTTGGACGGTTTTATTTAGCCACATTTGTGTATTCATTGCTGGTGCAACAATAATTGGCTTAATATTTGCCATTAAAATGCTTGGAATTAATCCATCTGCATTTCCAGTTACCCATTTTGATAACGTTGTCGCTGTTAAAGGGGCAATGATTACAATATCAGCCCAATTGCATAGTTCTATATGGAGAGGTGTTGATTGAATATGTGACCATTGATCATTTTCTAAAATGCAAGGGTTTCGACTTAAGATAGAAAGAGAAATCGGCTTTATTAATTTTTCTGCATTTTTAGATAAAACGCATCTGATTTCATAATTTTCTTTCGCTAATTGGCTAACTAATAATGGAATCCTCACAGCGGCAATACTCCCTGTTATTAATAAAAGAATATTTTTTTTGGAGTCCGTTTTTTTAGTTTTCATCAAAAGGTTCCTGATCTAGGAGATGGATATAATCTGAGGTTAATTCTGGTCTGTTAATTGCAAGTGCCCGCAGTAAATGCCAGTCTTGTAAACCATCAAATGGTGTCTTGTAATTATCTTCTTCTAGCCTTTGTGCGAGCTTAAGGGTCATTTCTTCATCAAAAGAATTTACTAGTGCCTCACTTATTTTATTTTCAGAAATAAATTCCATATTGAATAAAGCCAATACATTCTAATAATAAAGCCTCAAGTAATTATTTAAAATTGATGAAAGTATTAAGTAAATATTTTCAAGAATAAGAAATTTTTAAGAGGCAATATCTTTTTAAAGTGTTTGTAAACAATTTATCTTCATTTTCAGTCATAGATATGCAAACTCTCCATATCAAAAATATTCTTTCTTAAAATAATAAAATAATGTCAAAGTTTCAATCATGTCACAAACCAAGAGAGAGCAAATCACGACTCACTTACGCTATTTAAGGCAAGAACTAAGAGAAATGCATTTAGGCATTAAAGAAGATGACCTTTTTCCTGAACCAGGGGAACTAAGAGGAGTAATGGCTCAGTTTGAGGCTTTACTAGAATTAGTAGAAGGAAGTACTAAAATTTCATCAAACTCTGAATCAGCTTAGTTGAAAGAAAAATGGTTTTTAGACCTCAAAAAACAAATTTCCAACTAAAGATTGTAGAAAATATTCAGACATTAACTAAATGGGCTAATAACCCATGGCGAAGATATTCACTATCATTAATAATTCTTTTAATTGGTTACTTTTTGGGCAGTTCGCTTGGCATGGTAAGTGCTGTTGTGGAACTCATGGATCCCATAGCTGCTTTTTTATCAGTCATTTTTATTGAAATTTTAATACTTCTTAGAAGAAATTTCAGATTTGAAAAGAAAAAGAAATTTTTAGTACTTTTATTGGATGCTTTAAGATTAGGATTATTTTATGGCTTTTTCACTGAAAGTCTTAAGTTACTTTGAATTTATTTTTTGTATTTCTGTAATAGATAAAGTAAAGCCATTCTTATTGGGATACCATTTGAAACTTGATTATTGATTAAGCAATTAGGATATTCATCTACTAATTTACTACTTATTTCAATACCTCTATTTATAGGACCTGGGTGAAGAATTGGAATTTCTTTACTATTCAAAGATAACTTCTCTGGGTTTAAACCATAATCTAAACTATAAGAATCAATGCTGCTTAGTAAATTCTCCATCATTCTCTCTTTCTGGAGTCTTAAAACAATAATTGCATCTGCAATTTTTATTGATTCTTCCAATGATCTAGAAATTGTTACGGAGCCTCTTGATTTAATAGGATCTTCTAGTTGATTTGGAGCAGGATTTTTTAAAAAATTGTTAAATTCATCAGGGATTAATGTTTTAGGACCACATAAGATTATGTCTGCGCCAAATGCACTTAAAGCCCAAAGATTTGATCTTGCAACTCTTGAATGATTTATATCGCCAACTATTAAAATTTTCTTGGAATTTAACACCTCTGGATTCAGTGATTTTTTGGAAAAGAATTTGATTAATGTATAAATGTCCAGCAATCCTTGACTTGGATGACTATGTAATCCATCTCCTGCATTCAGAACTGAAGTTTTGGAATTTAATGAATCAAGTTTTTTAGCTATCTCAAAGGTTATGTAACTCGATGAATGTCTAATAACTAATATATCTGCACCCATGGCAGAATAAGTTATCGCTGTATCAATAATTGTTTCGCCTTTTGTTAAAGAACTTGAGGATGGAGCAAAGGTTTGTACATCCGCAGAAAGCCTTTTTGCTGCAAGTTCAAAACTATTTTTTGTTCTTGTACTAGCTTCAAAAAACAAGGACGTTACCAAAGTGCCTTGTAAGGCTGGTATCTTTTTCGTTCCTGCATTCTTTAGTGCATCAAATCTATTAGCTAATTCAAATACTGATTTGTAATCTTCAATTGAAAAATTAGCTAGTGTGTGAATATGTTTATGAGGCCAAAGTCGCATTGCTCTTACTAAGATAAATGATTTTTGAATTTAGGTGTTCTGTCACCTTTTAATCTTTTACTTACACTCCTGCTATTTTTGAGATACCAACGCCATTTTATATTTTTTGCCTTGGATATGCCAATTCTCGTAGTTTGAATAAGATCTTTTTGTTCTAGATATGACTCTCTATTAGAAATCCATAAAGAATTGTTATTAACTACTTCAAGCGAGTTAAATGATATGTCTATACCGAATGTCTTAGTAACCAGACCAGGTCCTGAAGCTAACCTCTCATTTTTTCGAGGGATAAAAACTGCCCTGATTAATACACCACTCGCAAAATTTTCTTTATCAGTAACTATGTTTAAACAGTGATGAATGCCATAAGATTTGTAAATATAAAATGTACCAGGTTTTCCAAATAATGATTGATTTGATTGAGTTTTTTTACGGTAGCCATGACAGGCCTCGTCTTCTTGTGAATAAGCCTCAGTTTCAACAATAATACCCTTAATTTGATCTTTCTCATTATTATTTTTTATGAGATAACAGCCTACTAAATCTGGAGCAACAAGTTTAGAGTGCCGATAAAAAAAATTTTTTGGAAAAAACTGTTTTTCTATTTTTTATTATTTATCTAATATCATTTTTAGCTGCCCAAGAGAATTTAGGCTATTAATATTAATTGAAATTGATTTTCAAGAAGATTTGATTATTAGTTTTTATGTTTATTTGAAATTCAAAGAATATTTATATAAAAATGATCTAAATAAACTATTATTTAATAAATAAGAATATTAAAAATATGAAAAAAATAACCAAAGAGGAGGTAAAAAAAGTTGCCCATTTAGCTAGATTAGAACTTAACGAGCACGAAATTAACAATCACGCAGAACAACTAGAAAAAATATTGGAATACATAAAACAATTAGAAAAAATCGATACAGATAATGTGCCTTGTACAACAAGAGCTATTGAAGTTACTAATGTTTTTAGAAAAGACGAAAATAAAAATTCTAATTGTATTGAAGAACTTCTAGAATTAGGCCCATCTAGAGAAGATAAATATTATAAAGTACCGAAAATTATCAATGATTGATTTAATTGCTTCCTATAAATGTTTTATTAACTATCTTTAATAAGATTTTTTTTAATTTATAGCCTGGATACAAATTTATGATTTTTCTTATCTTTCCCCTCCTTTTGCTATGACTCCTTACACCTATTAATAAATCATAAATAAAGTTAAAAATGTCTTTTTTACTTTCAAAGATACCCACTCTTTGAGGTGAGCCTTTCATATCTAATAGTGGCTTAGTTTTTTCATAGGCTATTTTGTATTCAAACCATGGGATGGAAGGCCAAAGATGATGAATAAGATGGTAATTCTGGCCCATTATTAACAAATTCATAAATTTGCTTGGATAAACTCGTGAATTTAGCCATTTGTTTCTTGATCGAAAAGGTCTATGAGGGAGATAATCAAAAAATATTCCTAATGTAACTCCGACCATTAATGCTGGTCCAAACCATAGATTGTAGATTATATTCATAAAGTCAAACTTTATACCTGCAAGAATTATTGTTATAAAGATTGATCTTTCAATTCCCCATTGTAGTAATTCATATTTTCTCCAAAGTTTTCTTTGAAAGAAAAAAACTTCATGATAAAAAAATCTTGGTGCAATTAGCCAAATTGGACCAAAAGTACTGACAATATGATCTGGATCATTTTTGGGATGATTTACGTGAATATGATGTTGTAAATGTACTCTTGTAAAAACTGGAAAACTAAATCCTAATAGAATTGCTGAGCCATGACCCATTGCTTGGTTTATCCAAGGAACTGGATGAGCAGCTTTATGACATGCATCATGAATCACAGTACCTTCAATATGCAAAGATAAAAAAGCTGTGGCTACGAGTAAAGGAAGAGGCCAAACACCTCTATACCATTGCCATATGCTTAGAAAAGCGAGAAAATAACCCCCAAAAAAGAGTCCTAATGTTGGATTCCAAAAACTTGGCGGATCTACGTAATTTTTTATCTCCTTTTGCCAATTGAATGTTCTTGAAGAGTTAGTAATATTTGTTGTATTTTTATTGGTTGAGTTTGAAATAGTCTCTTATATTCTTTTAGTAATATAACTAATATTCTTAAATGATTGCATGTTCAAATCTAATAAGTTTTTTTAAAGAGATATTGAATTTAATTTTTATGTGTCAAATTAATCATCTTAAGTTAAAAATATTCTTAAAATAAACTTCTTTCAATTATTATTTTATTTGAGCGGTCGTGGCGGAATTGGTAGACGCGCGAGTTTTAGGTACTCGTATCTTCGGGTGTGGGAGTTCAAGTCTCCCCGACCGCATTTAAGGAAATTCTAATACGAAGTTTATTTCTCAATATTAAGTTCTTATAATTTAATAAACTAATTAATTAATGAATAGTTTGATAATTTATTTGGGATCTTTTTATATTTTAATTGGGACTTTTTTTTTGTTTATACCCTTAATATATCTTGAGCTCGGTAGACCAAAAGATTTAATAAAAGCTTTTTTGAATTTATTAATAGGTTTTATCTTGATAATTAAAAATAAAACCATAAACGAATCATATTTTGTAATTTTCCTTTTTTTAACAATACTAATTTTTTTATACGTAGTGGAGCTTTGTTTATCTAGATGGAATCAATTAACCGATAAAGAAAAAAATAAATTAACTACCTTTTTGGAACTCAGAAATAATCTTTCGAAATTATTAGAGGCTATTAATCTTGGAGTTGGGAATTTTACAAAAACCTTGAAAATCTTTAATTTTGATAGAAATAATCAAACTACAACCCCAAAAAAGTGGGTAAGAAATGATAAGAATGATAATATAAAAGTTTGAAACCAACTCTATTGGCTATTTTTTAAAAATGCCAAAAAACTACAGGTCAATTTAGAAAGAATATAATAAATTAGATTTTATTTAAACAATTCTATTGATCCCCAATATTTCTTATATCGTCGTATGAAATCTCAAAATAACAAAGAACAAAAATCAGACTTTTCTTACAAAGAAACTTTAAATTTAATTAAAACTGACTTCTCAATGCGTGCTAATTCAGTTGTAAGAGAACCTGAAATTCAGAATTTTTGGGCTAAAAATAATATTGATTTCGAATTGGGTTTAAATAACTCAGGAGAAACATTTACATTACATGATGGCCCGCCTTATGCAAATGGCGCGCTTCATATGGGTCATGCTCTAAACAAAGTTTTAAAAGACATTATAAATAAGTACAAAACGTTGAAAGGATTTAAAGTACATTATGTTCCTGGGTGGGACTGTCATGGATTACCTATTGAATTAAAAGTACTTCAGAATTTAAAATCTGATGAAAGAAAGAATCTAGATACCTTAAATCTAAGAAAAAAAGCAACAAATTATGCATATGTTCAAATTAATAGTCAAATGGAGGGGTTTAAAAGGTGGGGCATATGGGGAGATTGGAATAACCCCTACTTAACTCTTAAGAAAAGTTATGAATCTGCTCAGATAGGAGTATTTGGAAAAATGTTTTTAAATGGATATATATATAGGGGCCTTAAACCTGTACATTGGAGTCCAAGTTCTAGGACTGCACTAGCAGAAGCAGAATTAGAATATCCTGAAGAACATTATTCAAAAAGTATTTATGTTTCCTTTAAAATCACTAGATTATCTGAAGAAATTCTTTTGAAATTCTGTCAAGAAAATCCCAATATCAAAAAGGATCTTTTTCTCAGTAATTCTTTCATAACTATTTGGACCACCACACCCTGGACAATACCTGCAAATGAAGCAGTCGCTATAAATCCAAAAATTAACTACGTTTTTGCTATTGATGAAGAAAAAAGAATATATCTTTTTGCAAAAGAATTATATTCTGAAATTAGTAAGAAATTTAATAAAGATTTCAAGACACTTTTAGAGGTTAAAGGGTCTATCTTGGAAAATATTGAATATCAACATCCTACTCAGAAGAAAAATTGCAGAATTGTGATTGGTGGAGATTACATAACCACTGAATCTGGTACTGGAATTGTTCATACTGCTCCGGGACATGGTTTAGATGATTTTAGTGTAGGTCAAAAGTATGACTTACCTATAACTTGTGTTGTTGATGAAAAAGGTGATTTAAATGAATATTCAGGAAAATTCAAAGGATCAAATGTTCTTAAAGATTCAAATGATTTAATTATTGAATATTTAAAGGAACAAAATTTGCTTCTATTGCAAGAAAATTATAAGCATAGATATCCCTATGATTGGAGAACCAAAAAACCTACTATTTTTCGTGCAACAGAACAATGGTTTGCATCGGTAGATGGTTTCAGATCATCTGCATTAAAGGCAATAGAAGATGTTGAATGGATGCCAGCTACAGGAAAAAAAAGAATTTATTCTATGGTCGTTGGAAGAGGAGATTGGTGTATTTCTAGACAAAGGTCTTGGGGTGTTCCAATTCCAGTGTTCTATAAAAAAAATGGTAATGAAATTCTCCTAAACAGCGAGATAATTAATCATATTCAAAAACTTTTTAGTGAACACGGAGCAGATATTTGGTGGGACTGGGAAGTCAAGAACCTATTACCAGAAAATTATTTAAAAGAAGCTGATCTATGGGAAAAAGGAAAAGATACAATGGATGTTTGGTTCGATTCAGGATCTAGCTGGGCTGCAGTGTGTGAACAAAGAAGTGAGTTAAAGTATCCAGCCGATCTTTATTTGGAGGGCTCCGATCAACATCGAGGTTGGTTCCAATCCTCTTTGCTCACATCTGTTGCGGTTAATAACAAACCACCATATAAGAAAGTTTTAACTCATGGTTTTGCACTTGATGAAAATGGAAGAAAAATGAGCAAATCTTTAGGTAACGTTGTTGATCCTAATATAATTATTAATGGAGGTAATAATAAAAAAACTGAACCTGCCTATGGAGCTGATGTTCTTAGGCTATGGGTAAGTTCGGTAGATTATTCAGTAGATGTTCCAATTGGTTCAAATATACTTAAGCAGCTATCAGATGTTTATCGAAAAGTTCGTAATACAGCGAGATATCTTTTAGGGAATATTCATGATTATGATCCTAATCTTGATAGTTTTGAAATTGATCAATTACCGCTATTAGATCAATGGATGTTAGGCAGATTAGTCGAGGTTACAGATCAAATATCAAATGCTTATGAAAATTATGAATTTTCAAAATTTTTCCAAATTTTACAAAGTTTTTGTGTTGTAGATTTGTCAAATTTCTATTTAGATATTGCAAAGGATAGGTTGTATGTAAGTGCTAAGTCACAATTTAGGAGAAGATCATGTCAGTTTGTCATGTCTCTAGTTGTTGAAAATTTAGCTGTTCTTATTTCTCCAGTGCTTTGTCATATGGCTGAAGATATTTGGCAAAATATTCCATATTCAACTAATGAAAAATCAGTATTTCAAAGAGGATGGCCAATTTTTTCGCAGTCATGGAAAAATGAAAGCCTAAACAAACATATTGCAAATTTAAGAAATTTGAGAGTTGAAATTAATAAGGCGATAGAAGGATGTAGAAACAAACAAATAATTGGAGCAGCTTTAGAAACAGAAGTGAATTATTTACCCGAAGATAAAGTAGTAAAAGATTCTCTGACGTGGCTTAAAAAATTTGGTAATGAAGATGTAGATTTATTTAGGGATTGGCTGATAGTTTCAAATTTCCGAGTGGTATCAAATTTGGATGATAATTCTCTAATTATTGATAACAATGAACTTGGAAAAATTCAAATTCTTAAAGCTCATGGTCAAAAATGTGATAGATGTTGGCATTATCAAAAAGAAACTTTTGGTGGTATTCAAAATACAAAATTATGCAAAAGATGTTCAAACATTATTAATTTGGAATTTACTTAACTCCAGTTATTTTTATTTAAAAAGAAAATTGAGTTTTTATTTCTCGTATTAGAATTATATTTTGTTTATCTTAAAGGTGATTGATAAAGTCTGTATTTTGTAAGTTTATAATCAGATTCTTAAAATTTTATTCTAAATTCTTTTTAATTGGATGAGTGATAGACATACTGAAACCTTTGAAATTATTATTCTTTGTGATTTTTTAAGAATGTAACCTTCTACTTTAAGCACCATATTATGTAACTTGGAGCTTATTCTTTGTAGAAACTTAATTAAGTCAATTTCTTATATTCTCAGAGAAGCAAGCGTTTCTTCCATTTTTAGGTAATTTAATTATTGCCCATTGAATCAAGCCTAAAATATAAATTAACAATGAAAATAATCCTATAAATTTGGCAATTGGCTGAGTAAAGTTAGCACCAAAGAAAAAATTAAATAAACTTTTAATAATGATGTAGAAATTTGAAGAAGGCTGAAGCCAAGTATCACATGAAGCTGAATTAATAAAAGAAAAGCAGCTAAAGTTTTGTAAACTTTGAATTAAGAAATTAAGAGATATAAACGTTAGCGACCATCTCCAAACTTTTGTTGTTGTAATAAGTGAGTAAGAAAAATCATATTCTTTTAATTCATCATTAATATCATTCCAAAACCAAACTGAAATTGTCATTAATAAGGTTGAAATATTTATAATTACCAGAGAATAATTATACTTACCTATTAAAAGCAAAAGGCTTATAAAAAATAAAATGGATATTTTCCAATAAATAGATAGAAGCTTATTAACAGCTTGATTTCTTTTTTTGATTGACCAAAAGAATAATGTTATAGGGATACCAATGAGGAAAATTATTGAAAGTTGAAAAGATAGCCAAATAGAAAGTTGATTAAAAACGTTCAAAACTTTTTCTTTTTACATACATAATAATTAAACATCAAACTGTTACTTTTTAAATTAATATTGTCATAGTTATGAATATTATGAACCTTTATATTATTGCAGAGAAATAAATTAATAATTTTATGAGACAGCATGTTAATCCTCTTAGTAGAAATTTTGATGAAATTGAAAGAATCCCTCCTTTGATTGAAATGTTTGAAGATTCTAAATTGGATCTTCATTTGGATATAGGTTGCGCGGCTGGTGATTTCCTATTCGATTTAGCTTTAGTTAATACCAATTGGAATTATTTAGGAATTGAAATCCGTGAGAGATTAGTTAAAAATGCTAAATTAAAAGTCCTAGAAAGAGATATGAAAAATTTATATTTTATATTTGGTAATGCAAATAATATAATCAATGATTCGCAGTTTGAATTTATTATCAAAAACGTAAAAAGTATTTCCTTTAATTTTCCAGATCCATGGTTCAAGAAGAGACATTATAAAAGGCGTTTAATTCAGCCAGATTTTATTAGTATTCTCTCAAGCTCATTGCAAAAAGGATCCCTAATTTTTATAAAAACTGATGTAAAGGATTTATTCGATTATATGGACTTCACAATATCAAGTAATTTGAATTTTAAAAAAATAGATAAAAAAGATTTTATTTATTCAGAAGGTTTTAATCCTGATAAAGTCCACACTAATAGGGAAAAGTATGTAATTGTTAATCAACTTAATATCTTTGAGAGGATTTATATGAAAATCTGATTCATAATTAATTTACAATTTTATTAATTTCTAATATGAGCTTGCTTGTTATTTCGTTTGATAAAGCATGAACTTTCTGCAGATTCTTTGCCTCAACAAGTACTCGCATTAGAGGTTCTGTACCGCTAGGCCTTATATAAACTCTACAGTTTGCGGAATAAATTTCCTGAAATTTGCTTATGGTTTGATTAATTAAGCTTTTGGTTTTTGGGTTTATTTTATTTATATTAAAATCTAAATTAATATTTGTTAGTTTCTGAGGGAAAGGTTCGAAACTGCTTTTAAGCCAATCATTCAAAGTAATATTTTTCTTTTTGCAGTATTTAGAAATTTGAAGTGCAGTCAATATCCCATCTCCTGAAAAGTTATTAATTTTCGAAAGAATATGGCCTGACTGCTCACCTCCTAAAACAGCGCTTTTTGTCTTAATTGCGTCATGAACGTACTTATCTCCTACATCAGTTCTATATAAAATCCCGCCAATTTTGTTCCAGGCCTCTTCAAAACCTAAATTCGCCATTTGGGTTGATATGAGCAAATTATTTGTGAGAACTTTTTGTTCCATAAGTTCTCTACCCCAGAGAAAAAGGATATGATCCCCATCCAATACATTGCCTAAAGAATCTACCCCAATTACTCTATCGGCATCCCCATCGAAGCTAAATCCCATATCTGCTGGATTCTCTCTTAGTGCTTTTTTTAATGGTTCGAGGTTAGTAGAACCACAATTCTTATTAATTTTTAACCCATTTTTAGAGTTATTGATAACTCTTACATCAGCGCCAAGATTCTGAAAAATGTTTTTTGCGCAGGTTGTCGCTGATCCATAGCATGTGTCTAATATTATTTTCATACCGCTTAAATTTTCCCCCCCCATTGTCTGGATTAGGCTTTCCATATAAATAACCATAAGCTCGGTATTTGTTTTTAAAGATATCTCTTTTTTAGGAACTGATATATTTTGATTTAACTCTTCAATTAATTTCTGAATTTTATTTTCAAAATTTTTGGTAATTTTCTGACCATTATGATTAAAGATTTTGATGCCATTATATTCTGGCGGATTATGACTAGCAGATATCATTATCCCACTACTCAATTTCTTTCGTTTAATTAAAAAAGGGATAGCTGGAGTAGGGCAGATTCCAAGATTTATGAATTTTTTTCCACTTGCTTTTATGCCTGTTGTTATCGCCTGAAGCAGAATATCTCCACTAATCCTAGTATCTCTTCCAATTAATATTGGATTATTATTTGCTAAAGTCAAACCCAGAGCATAGCCAACCTTATATGCTAAAGAATAAGTTATCTCTACATTAAATTTTCCTCTTATTCCATCAGTTCCAAAGATTGATTGCATAATTAGATTTTAGGAACTAAAGATATTTTTCATATTATTTACTACTTACTCTATCAGTTGATTAAAAGGTAAAAGATTAATCTTCTCTTTAATTGTTTAACTTATTTAATATATTCAAAGACAATAATTTTCATAATGCAATCTGAGAGTAGTCAACCACTTTTAAATAAAAACTTAAAAGCAATACTTGTTTTGATAATCGCTGTTGTAATTATTTCTTTGATTTTGTTTAGAAATCTCTTTTTTTATTCAACTTACCTGCTTAAGAGTTTTGGCGAATTATCTGTTGATCCTGAAATAGCTTTTAAAAACAATAAACCTACTTTTCTTGAATTTTATGCTGAGTGGTGTGAAGTTTGTAAAGAAATGGCTCCAAAAGTATCTACTTTAAAAGAGCAATACGAAAAAGATATTAATTTTGTTTTTTTAAATGTTGATAATCAAAAATGGGATAACTATATCCGAAAATTTGACGTCAATGGGATTCCTCAAGTTAATCTTTTTGATAGGAAAGGTAATTTACAATCTACCTTAATTGGTAAACAAGAAGAATTAAAAATAAGAGAATCTATTGCTCATCTGGAAAGTGCAGATGAATCTCAAGCAGAAATTATTAATTCTGAATTCTCAGTAATCAAGGAAAATAAAAATAATGAGGTTAACCCTCGAAGTCATTCATAATTTTTACCAATTTAGAGATTCTGATACAATCGGAAAACTTTGTTTGAAAATAGACTTACAATTTTGTGCAATAGACTTGTGTTCTGCTTGGGTACCATGAGCTGATCTTAAATGTATGTAATGTATCCAAGATCGGCATGAGCCTGACATGTAGATTCTTGTTGGAGTTGCTAATGGCAAAACAAATCTCGCGCATTCTTTGGCTATTCCTTCAGCAAGTAAATCTTCATATAATTCTGAAGCAGCTTTAAAATGTGAAGTAATTTTTGCATTGAATCTTTTTTTTAAATCATCAGGAAGATCAGGAATAGAATTTTGCCTATTTTTAAAATCTTGTCTTCTTAACTCTGGTAAAGGAATATCACCTAATTGAGAACTATCAGCATATCTCTGTGAAAATTCCTGAAAAGTAAATGATCTATGTCTTAAAATTTGCGCTGCAATTCCTCTGTTGGTTTCTATTTGTAAGGTCATAAATGACTGTTCAAATACACTCCAATGTTCATTTTTAATGCAATAACTCAATAATTTTGAATAATCTTCATTTTTCTGATTGTTTGGATTACTTACTCTTGCAATATAAGCCATTGTTTTTTCTGCATTAGGCGTTAACGAAATCAGTTCAACTTTACTCATTTTAGATCTTTGCTAGAGTTACCTTTTCTGGTTGATTTTGATATTTACCTCTTCTATCTTCATAAGTTGTAGAGCAAGGGTCACCCTCAAAAAAGAGTAGTTGACATATCCCCTCATTAGCATAAATTCTGCAATCTGCACCTGAACTATTACTAAACTCTAGAGTTAGGTGGCCTTCCCATCCTGCTTCTGCAGGGGTTGTATTAACAATAATTCCTAGTCTGGCGTATGTACTTTTGCCTATACAAATTACAGTTATATTTTCTGGTACTTTCATCTTTTCTAAAGCCACCCCTAAACCATAGGAGTGAGCAGGAAGAATAAAAAATTCTCCATCTTCATCATGGTGAAGAATAGTTTTTTCTAAATTATCTGGATTAAACTTTTTGGGATTCATTACAGTACCAGGGATATGTTTAAAAATTAGGAATTCTTTTGATGAAAGTCTTAAGTCATAGCCATAAGATGAACATCCGTAACTCAAAACTGGCTTTTGCTGATTATCAGGCTCAAGGTGTCGAACCAAATTTGATTGGAAAGGGTTTATCATTCCTTCAGACGCTTTTTTATTTATCCAGAGATCATTTTTAAGCATTGTTTTATGAGCGAAGTTCGGTAATTTGGTTGGCCATTAATAATAAATCTTTAGGAATATCTGTACCAGTAAGGATTACATCTCCTGATGTAAATCGGTTTTCAAGTGTTGAAATCAAATCATCCTTATCGATAATTTTCAACTCAATTGCAAGAAAAATTTCATCAAGTATGATTTGATCATTTTCACCAGAAAGTAATTCTTTCTTACAAAAATTCCATAGTTCATAAGTCGAGTCATGAATAGATTTTTTTAAATTTTTATTATTTTCAATTTCTTCAAGATGATATTGATCAAAGGAATGTGATGATCTTACCCAAGTTAAATTGCCACAAAGATTTACTGCATTGTTAATGCCTTGTTTAACCCCTCCTTTCATAAATTGTACTAAAAGTACTTTTCTACCAAGAGCGGCATTCCTTAGAGAGTCTCTAATGACGGAGGAATAACTACCTCTATACGAAGATTTATAGATTTGGATTTGCCCGTTTTGTTTAAATTTTTTTAAGTTTATTTTCTTAGCAGAACTTATTTTCACTACATCAAGATTACTTTTGGAAAAATTATTAGATGAACTAATTACCATTATTCTGGATTTCTTTTCTACATGCAGTATAAATTGAATTTATTTACACTGCATATAGTGTAATTTTACTTAAAAAAGCGTTGAGAAAGTTGAGACTAGCTAATAGAAGTTCATATAAAAACTAATAAGAATTGAAAATTGTTACTGTTGATACAAGATATTTCATGTTGTCTTCTTAAGTTTTTTAATAGTCAAGATATTTATGATACTTTCTTCAAGATTCAACAGCTTTAGCTCCCAACAGTCCGGACAAAGTAAAATTCACTCTGTGGGGGAACGTTTTCCAATTAATAGAACTTTAATGGAAGTAATTAAAGGTCTAGATGGCGCAAGTACAGAAATGGTTGAGAGATCTAAAACAATATTTTTCCCTGGGGATCCCGCTGAGAGGGTTTATCTGATAAGAAGGGGAGCAGTAAGGTTATCAAGAGTTTATGAGTCTGGTGAAGAGATAACTGTTGCTCTTTTAAGAGAGAATAGTATCTTCGGTGTTTTATCTCTGCTAACAGGCCATAGATCTGATCGATTTTATCATGCCATAGCTTTTACAAGAGTTGAAATGATAACAGCACCTGCAAATTCCGTTTTAAAAGCAATAGAGGAAGATGCATCAGTAGGACTATTACTATTACAGGGTCTTTCAAGTAGGATCCTACAAACAGAAACAATGATAGAAACTCTTACTCATAGAGATATGTCTTCTCGCTTAGTAAGCTTTTTAATGGTTCTTTGTAGAGACTTTGGTGTTGCAAGTGAAAAAGGTATCACAATAGATTTGAAGCTTTCACATCAAGCTATTGCTGAAGCTATTGGTTCCACAAGAGTAACGATTACAAGATTATTGGGAGATTTAAAGGATTCTGGTCTCCTTACTATTGAAAGAAAAAAGATTACAGTATTTGACCCAATAGCTCTTGCAAAAAGATTTAATTGATTCATCATTAATTATGATGTATTGAGTGTATGAAATAGCGTGGCTTGGATTTTAATTGTTTTTTTAATAATACTTGGAGGATTAATTGCACCATTTGGGGATCTGCTTGGTACAAAGATTGGTAAGGCAAGATTTAGTATCTTAAAATTAAGACCAAAGAAAACAGCGACAATTGTTACGATAATAACTGGAGGATTTATTAGTGCGATATCTATCGGATTATTGATTTTAGTTAGTGAAGAATTTAGGCAAAGACTTTTTGTTGACATTCCTTTCTTACAAAAAACTTTGGATGAAAGTAAAAAGGCGCTTGTTCCTTTGCAGGAAGAAAGGAAGAAGCTCGAAGATAAGATTAATAAAAAAGAAAATGAATTAAATAAACTAAAAAGTGATGTTAAAGAATTTAGAAGTGGAAATGTAGTTCTTAAAAGAGGGCAAACTTTATTTATTGCAGAAGTTACTTCCAATCCTAATATAAAATTTGATCTAGGAAAGATTTATAAAAGTGCAGATAGATATGTACAAAAAATTGTAATCCCAAGTAAAAAAGAAGTAAAAAATATTCTGTTGTGGCGACCTAGTGATATTTCTGAAATTGAACAAATCACTTCAAAAGGTGGGAGTTGGATCATATTGGTTAAATCAGCAACTAATGTTTTGAAAGGAGATAATTTTGTTTTTGTATACCCAGAATTACTGCAAAATAAAACTATCGTAAGAAGAGGAGAAGTTATTACGAGCGAAATTCTTGAAAAAAAAGATCTTGATTATAAAAATGTCAATTCTAAAATCACAAATTTGTTGCGAAAAACTAGAGACAAAATCAAGTCAAGAGGATCTATTGTTAACGAAATTACTACAAGAGGGGACTTTATTAAAAAAATAACAGATTCGTTAAATATAAATCAAAATAAGAAATATCGATTAGAGGTTATATCTTTAAAAGATAGTAGAACTGCAGACCCAATAATAGTTGAATTGAATATTACTAAATTATAATCTTGTATGGTTAAATTAATATCTATCGATCCTGGTAAGTATAAATGTGGGTTGGTTTTAGCTGACATAAGTGAAAAAAAAGTTTATAAGGCCATTATTCTAAAAAGTGAATTACTTGAGGATTATTTCAGAAATCTAAATAACTTTGATGACATATCAAAAGTTATTATTGGTAATGGTACTGCCAGTAAAGAGATTATAAAAAAACTTGACTTTTTTAAAAAAGAAATATTAACTTTTGAAGAAAAGAATACTACTTTTAGAGCTAAAGCAAGATATTTTGAACTTTTTCCAATTAGCGGTTTGAAGTTTTTAATTCCCAGGGAGGTTTTCATTATTAATAAAAATCTCGATGCGATATCAGCTTTGATAATTTTGGAGGATTATTGCAAAATAAAGTTTACTTTGGATCAAAATATAGATTTTAAAACTTGGCTGAAATAGTAAACTTATAGTCATTACCTGCTTCTAGTTCATAATCTTTTTTTAATAAAAATCTTAATAAAGCATCCTCGATTAATGCTCTGCCCAAAGGAGGATTCACAAATAATATACCTTTATTAAAAGACCATGTAAAAGTCCATTTAAATTGACTAGCTTCCACAACACCCTTAATTTGCTTTTTTGAGAAGCAATATTCTTTAACACTTACATTGGCTATTGTTTCTGGTTTTGAACGCATTTGTTAAATTTGGTCTTTATCAAAAGAATTTAATTGGTTAATAATATATTCTTCTTTTTTAGTATTTAATTGTTCGAGGGATTCTATTACCCTTTTATATACTTTTTCCAATATTGATTTTTCTTCTATAGAAATATTGCCTAATACATGAGAAATAGTATTGAAATTATTTGTTCCTTTTATAGATGGAGGAGATCCAATACCAATTCTGATTCTATTAAAGTTATGAGTATGCAATTTTTCAATAATACTTTTAAGCCCGTTATGTCCACCTGAGCTCCCTTTTTTTCTGAATCTTATTTTTCCAAGGGGAAGATCTTTATCGTCGACGATTATAAAAATTTGATCTAAATTAATTTTGTACCAATCTACTATTGCTCGGACAGCATCACCACTGTTATTCATGAATGTATTCGGTAAAAATAGCCTGTAAGTAGAGTCATTGATTTTGAATTCTGAGCAGGAACTTTTAAGTTTGTCCTTTAATAAAAAATTTGAATTATATTTTTTTGAGAGATTTTCAAGTAACAAATACCCAATATTATGTCTACTGTTTGAATATTTTTTCCCAGGATTTCCCAATCCAATTAAATATATTTCATTCATGATTTATCTCTAAATCTCTTTCATTGAGAATTATAAATATACAAACAAACTATAACTAAACTAAATTAAAACAAAAATTCCAAAAGGGCTTATCTAGTAATACTTAAAAGAATTAGATAAACTGTAAAGAGATAATCAGAAATTTAGTTTCCGTTCCAATCTACCGAGAAACCTTGTAATAGTAGTGACTGGTTATAAATTTGTAGAAGAATTACTAAAAAAACCAAAAGTAGTAGGCCTATGACTGTCATCACAGGAACTGCTCCCCAACCAGGTACAACTTTTCCTTGACCTGAATTACCAATTGCTTTTAAAAGACTTCCTAAGGCTGTTTTTTGACCCATGTTGAATTCACAAAATCGAATATTATTTCGCTATTGTATAAGAAGTTATACATAAATTGTTTACAAACTTAGCAAAATTGATGCAAACTTTATCATCTGCTCCAGATCCTGCAGTTTCCATAGCAGTAACAATTCTGGCAATACTCCTAGCTTTAACCGGTTTTGGTCTTTGGACTGCGTTTGGACCTAAAGCTGCAAAGCTTACAGATCCTTGGGATGACCACGATGATTAATTTCCATTAAAAGTATTTCAAAATTTTCCAAAAATACAAAAAGTAAACCTTTTACCATAAATTAAATATATCTTTAATAAGATATAATTCTGTCAGCACACGTAATTTCCATGCTTGCCTTAAAAATTTCTGTTTACACTATCGTCTTTTTCTTTGTTGGAATCTTTTTATTCGGATTTTTAGCAAGTGATCCAACTAGAACACCAAATAGAAAAGACTTAGAAAGTCCTCAGGATTAATCTACTAATAAAATTTATTTACATTGATTTTAGGAATTGCAAAAAAAGTAATAGTTCCTTTTCTATTAATTAATTTTATACAGTCATCAAAATCTGCTGATTTTCAGGAAATTAATAAAAGCGATAATAAACTAACTTCCCAACTAAGTTGGTCAGAAATATCAAATAAAAAAATTGAATCAAATTCTTCAAAACTATTTTTAAATAATCAAGAAGAATTTTTACATTATAAAAAATCTTTCAAAAGAAATTTAGAGCCCCTTTTAGCTGACATTAGTAAAAATCAAAATGAGTTAGTAATCCAATCAGATAAACAGTCTGAGATAAATGATGTTATTTATGCCGAAGGTAACGTAGAAGTGATATACAGAGGAAAAATCCTCAAAGCTGATAATTTAATTTACGATAAGTTAAATAAAAAAATTAGTGCTCAAGGAAATATATCCCTAATATTAGGTGATCAAATCGTTAAATTTTCTGAACTAGAATATAGTTTTATTTCCAAGAAAGGATATTTATTAGATGTGAAAGGTTCTATTAATACCAATACTTTGATGGATGACATATCCTCAAATTTCAGCTTGTCAGATATTAATAAGATAGAAGATTTACTTGAATTAAAAAAAAAGCAGGTTTTCTATACTCCTGGAAAGGTTGAGAATTGGTTGTTCTCTACAGATAAAATTACTATAGATGGTAAAAAATGGAAAAGTAAGACGGCAGTATTTAGTAATGATTTACTTGAGTTGAAACAAGCTAAATTAGTAATTAATTCATTAGAAGTTTATCCTGGTGATGAAAAATTACGATTTAAGTCCTCATTAAATTATTTAATTTTTGAAGAAAAAGTTACAATCCCGTTTTGGTTAGGTGATAGAGCTTTTGATTTCAATAATTCTCAAATTGATAACAGATGGAATTTAGGATATGAAAATTTAGATAAGGATGGATATTTTATTGGTAGGAAATTTAATTCAATAAATATATATGATGATTTTGTGCTTGATTTAGAGCCACAATTCTTGATTCAGCGCTCATTAAAAGGTTACACAAAAAGTTTTGTAAATGAGGATGAATCAATTACTTCAGAGAAGGTAAAAAGAAATGCAAGTTTTGAAGATTATTTTGCCCTAAAATCCCAGATAAAAGGAGGGATAAATAATTGGGATTTAGAAATAGATAACAATTTAAATTCTCTTGATTTTGATAAATTTTCGCATGCATTTAGATTAAAAACTCAATTAAGTAAAGAAATTAAATTTCTAGATTCAAAATGGTATAAAAGTTTTTATGGAATTTACAGAGAGAGGGTGTGGAACGGTTCATTGGGTGAAGCGGAAATTTATTCAGGTTATGGTTCAAAATTTCAAAAGGAAAATACTTGGGTAGTCAATGGTATTAAAACAACAGAATTTTTATCTTTTGGTTTGGCTAACATAACAGCAGAGGCCTTAAATACAAAAAATCTGACAACAAACCTAAAAGGTAACTTTTTTTATTCTCTAGATAAGAAAATTCCAATTAGTGTTGAAGCACCCAAAATTAAATCTATTGATATTTCATATAGCTATATTCCTGAACCAATTACTAAAGGATTAAGTCTTAATACAAGATTAGAAGCCTCATATTCTTTCTACGAAAAAGGAGATCATCAGGAATATTTAGGTTTAGGTATAGGCCCGGAATTATTATTTGGAAATTTCAAAAATAAACTTTTTGACTATACTCGTTTAAGTATTTTCCCTTTCTATAAATTTAATAGTGGAGAAAGTGTTTTTAAATTTGATCAAAATTATGATAAATTCACTTTAAATATTGCTCTAGATCAGCAATTATTTGGACCAGTTATTCTCAAAAGTGTTGGAATTTTGAATCTGACAAATGATGCTGATGATTATGGTGAATTTATAAATTCTAAAATCTCAATAAATTGGAAAAAAAGATCTTATGAATTTGGTATTTTTTATCAACCTCATAATCAGGCAGGAGGAATTTCTTTTAGTCTCTTTGGATTTAAATAGCTATAAGAAATGATTATTAAAATTTATATATGGTAAAACGTTGAATTTATTTTCAATTAGACTTTCATTATTAAGTAGTGTAGAAGTTGCATCCCATTCGCCTGATAAAAACATTTTTCTTGTGCTTTCCTTAATCTCAAGATTAAAATTAAAATCTTTTGATTTTGCGGAGGAGTTTTTCAAATCAATTTCTAAGAATAAAAATTTATTTTCTGTATGGTTTTGAATTTTTTGTATTAATTTTTTCTGAAGCGTAAAACATGGAATTCCAATTGCAATACAGTTGCTATAAAAAATATCAGCGAAACTCTCGCCTATAATTGCTTTGATACCCCATCTCATAAGTGCTTGGGGAGCGTGCTCTCTACTGGAACCACATCCAAAATTGCTATTAACAATTAGTATTGTGGCATTTTTGTTTTCCTCCAAATCGAAAGGATGTTTTCCCTCTAAAGTTTTTCTATCGTCTTCAAAAACAGATTCACCCAATGAATCAAAGTTAACACACTTCAAAAAACGCGCTGGAATTATCCTATCTGTATCGATGTCGTTACCAATCAATGAAATGCATTGCCCTTCTATTCGTGAAACTTTTCCAATTGGTGGAGTAAATTCTGATTTCATTAGTTGATAAATTCTCTGACGTCAGTGACTTTGCCAGCAATTGCAGCGGCAGCAACCATTGCTGGACTCATGAGAAGCGTTCTCCCACTTGGAGATCCCTGTCTCCCTTTGAAATTTCGATTACTAGAACTTGCACTTACTTGATTACCTATTAATTTATCTGAATTCATTGCTAAACACATTGAGCAGCCCGGCTCTCTCCATTGAAATCCAGAATCCTTAAATATCTGATCAAGCCCTTCTTTTTTTGCTTCATTGGCTACTTTTTCAGAACCGGGAACTACAAAAGCTTTTACATCTTTAGAAACTTTCTTGTCTTTTAATACTTTAGCTGCAACTCTTAAGTCACTGATTCTCCCATTTGTGCAACTTCCTATGAAACATACTTCTATTGGAGTATCTTTTATTGATTGCCCAGGCTTGAAATCCATATATGCGTAGGCTTCTTCAGCGACTAATTTGTCACTTGGAGACAAATCTTCTAAAAGAGGGATTTGTTGATTAATGCTTATACTTTGACCGGGAGTAATCCCCCAGGTTACGGTTGGTTCTACTTTAGAAGCGTCTAATTTAATTACATCATCATAAATTGAATTTTCATCGCTTTTTAATGCTTTCCACCATTTAAGCGCTTTATCCCAATGCTCATTTTTTGGAGCACATAATTTATTTTTAACGTAATTAAAGGTCTTCTCATCAGGATTTATGTAACCACATCTCGCGCCCCCTTCAATAGACATATTGCATATAGTCATTCTTTCTTCCATTGATAATGCCTTGATCGCAGGCCCTGCAAATTCATATGCAAAACCAACCCCAGCCTTCACACCAAGTTTATTAATAATATGCAGTACTAAATCCTTAGCATAAACCCCATTGGATAATTGATTGTCACACCAAATTTGCCTCACTTTTAATTTGTTCATAGCTATGGTTTGAGTAGCAAGAACGTCTCTTACTTGGCTTGTACCTATCCCAAAAGCAATTGATCCAAAAGCACCATGCGTTGAAGTATGTGAATCTCCACAGGCGATTGTCATCCCAGGCTGCGTTAGCCCTAATTCTGGAGCGACTACATGCACTATTCCTTGATTACCACTACCAATATTAAAAAGCTTTATCTTATGTTCTAAGCAGTTCTGTTCAAGTGTTTCAATCATTTGCTCTGCAAGATTATCTTTGAAAGGTCTGCTTTGATTATCTGTCGGCACAATATGATCAACTGTAGCAACAGTTCTATTAGGGAATTTTACTTTTAAATTTTTGTCTTTTAAAGCACCAAATGCTTGTGGACTTGTTACTTCATGGATTAGGTGAAGACCGATAAAAATTTGATCTGAACCACCAGGAAGACTTGAAACTTTGTGTAAATCCCAAACTTTATCAAATAAGGTATCTTGACTCAATTTGTAAAAAAGTTACTCACTATTTGATAATAGGATTAATCTGAGGCTGTTCAAACACACATTTACACTTAGTGTTTGAATTTCTGTCCTATTTCGAGTTGAGTTAAATATTTTTTTAATGTTGGTAATATGATTATTTGGTCCTGAAATAGAAATATAAACAAGTCCAACAGGCTTATCTCGACTGCCTCCCTTCGGACCTGCTATTCCACTAATCGCTATTGCCCAATCGGCTCCCAATTTTTTCCTCACATTAATTGCCATGGCCTCGCAAACTTCTTTAGAAACAGCTCCATATTTTGTAAGCTTCTCTTCAGAAATATTTAATAATGAATTTTTTAGCTCATTACTGTAGGAAACTATACTACCTTTAAAAACTTGAGATGAGCCTGATATTGATGTTAGTGATGAAGAGAGAAGGCCTCCGGTGCAGGATTCAGCAAAAACAATAGTTTGGTTCCTCTCGGTTAATTCTTTTATTAAAACACTAGGAAGAGTATCATTATCCTCTCCAAAAATAAATTTCGAAAAATCTTTTCTTAATTTTTCTTTTACAGGTTTAATTATATTTTTTGCTTCTAGATGATTCTTTGCTCGCGCTGTGATTCTTAGTTTAACCTCTCCTAAGTTTGCATATGGAGCAAGAGTAGGGTTTTTAAGATTTAATAGGTCATTAATTTTTTCTGCAACACTAGATTCTCCAATACCTGCAAATTTAAGAGTATTTGAATAAAAGGAATAATTATCTGAGAATTTGGTTTTAATGAAATTACACGCGGTCTCTTCCCACATAGTTTTCATTTCACTTGGAACCCCAGGGAAAGTAAGAATCGTAAATCCTTTTATTGGTTCCCATATCATTCCTGGGGCGGTGCCCCTAGGGTTATTAATTATTTGAGCATTTTTTGGGAAGAGACATTGTTTCCTTAAGCTAGATGAATCGTCTTGGAGGTTTGAGGTTGACATTTTTTGTTTAATTTCATTCCATAAGTGCGGTCTTTCAAAAAGAGTTACATTAAAAGATTTCGCTATTGCTTCGGTAGTTAAGTCATCTGGGGTGGGTCCCAATCCACCAGTTGTAATTAGAAGATTACTTCTTTTCGATATTTCTTGAATTACTTTTATAATTCGATCACAATTATCACCTACAGTTGATTGCCTAAAGTGATTTAAGCCTAATTGAGATAACTGTTCAGAAATCCATTGAGCATTTGTATTTATAATATTTCCTAAGAGTAGCTCTGTTCCAATAGAAAGAATTTCAACTCCCTTGGAGTTAGAAATCATTTAATTGATGCTTCAAGTTTGCCTTCATAAAGAGGAAAACGATTACATAAGGTTAATACTCTTTCTTTACATTGACTTTCAATCAGTGAATCGTCTGGGTTAAGTAATCTATCAGCAATAATTTCGCCAACTTCAGCAAAAGCATTCTCATTAAAGCCTCTAGTAGTTAAAGCAGCGGTTCCCAACCTTAGTCCGCTGGTTACAAAAGGTGATTCAGGGTCAAATGGAACAGTATTTTTATTTGCAGTGATATTCACTTCACTTACAAGCAAGTCAGCAATTTTACCAGTCATATTGATACTTCTTAAATCGAGTAAAACAATATGGTTATCAGTGCCTCCACTCACGATATTAATACCTCTATTTATTAAAGTTGATGCTAGAACTTTTGCATTTTTTATTACTTGTTGGGAATAATTAACGAAATCTGGCTGCAAGGCTTCTCCAAATGCAACTGCTTTAGCGGCGATTATATGTTCGAGGGGGCCACCCTGAGTTCCAGGGAAAACAGATTTATCAAGTTTCTTTCCAAATTCTGCATCCTTACATAAGATAAGCCCCCCTCTAGGCCCTCTTAATGTTTTATGAGTAGTTGTAGTTACTACATCACAATAAGGTATTGGATTTGGGTGAAGTTTACTTGCTACAAGACCGGCAATATGTGCAATATCTGCCATTAAGAAAGCACCAACTTCATCTGCAATATTTCTAAATGATTCAAAATCGATTGTTCTTGGATAAGCAGAATATCCGCATATGATCAATTTTGGTTTTGTTTCAAGTGCTATTTCTCTTATTTCATCAAAATTTAATTCACTAGTTTCTTTATTTACACCATAGTGAACTGCATTGAACCACTTACCACTCATATTTACTGGAGATCCATGAGTGAGGTGTCCACCATGAGATAAATTCATCCCCATGATTGTGTCGCCAGGTTTAAGTAGACTTAGGAAAACAGCGGCATTGGCCTGTGCTCCACTATGGGGTTGAACATTAGCCCAATTTGCATTAAATAATTTTTTCGCCCTCTGAATAGCTAATTCTTCGATTTCATCAACGAATTCACATCCCCCGTAATATCTTTTTTGAGGTAATCCCTCGGCATATTTATTTGTAAGGACGGAACCTTGAGCCTGCATAACGGCAATTGATGCGAAATTTTCGCTTGCGATTAACTCAAGATGAGTTTCCTGCCTATTTTTTTCAGAGTTGATAAAATTTGATATTACTGGATCACTTTCTTTAAGATTTTGAAGGATATTCATTTAATTTGATAAGTAATAACCATAATATAGACGATATTTTTTAGAAAAATATAAAAAGAATATTTCAGAATTTTAAACGCGCCTGGAGAGATTCGAACTCCCGACACCCTGATCCGTAGTCAGGTGCTCTAATCCACTGAGCTACAGGCGCATAATTATGTAATATCTCTGTTTCAGGGTCTCTTAGTCAACTAGATTTCGGGTAAAATGTCTATTATTAACAATCTAATTATTAATATGCCTATAAAGTGGTACGGAAATGGTGATTTAGAAGATCCTATTTATAAACATTTTTCTCGAATAGTAAATTTTGTTATTCACTGCATGATATTTACTGCGATTGTAAGTGGCACGTGGCTTTTAAAAGAAATTAAATATGAAATCGCCTATTTTAATAATTTTGCAATTGTCTGGTCAGTTCTTTTGGCCTCCCATTTACTTTTCGTAATTATAAAAAAACCTAAAGATACTTCAAAACAATCAACTTAAATCAATTTAAATTTATGGATTATCAGATACGTATAAGTGATCTAGAAAATGTTATTTCCGAAAAGGTTTTTATTAAAATAGAAAAGTGGAATTTGTATCTTGGAGACGCTGGCTTAGCTAGAAATCTTGCTATTCAATGTATCAGTAATAAAGATCAAGGCCCATTGGAGGCTGCAAAATTAAGTTTGAAAGCAATAAATGTAAAAGTAGGGGATGGTGTTAATAGTATTCCACTGATTAATTTAATCACTAACTCACAAATTATAGAATTAGAGGAGATTTTGGAAAGTTTTTTTGAAAACTAAATCTCTTTTTTTAAAACTTTAAATTTATTTACTTTCAAGCATTTTGTAAGTAAATAATAAATTACAAAAAAAGTTAGAGTTCCAAATATTAATAATAAAAATTCTTCGAGATTTGAATTTAAGTTATTCGTAGTTTTCAAAATAGTAAAACAAAGTGTGCTGTCTATAAATGCTGCTAATGACATAAGGCTAATTTTTCTCAATAAATCTAAGTAAGGCAAATGGATATCTTCATTTCGCAAATTTAAAGAAAGCAAAATACAGACTATAAAGTTTACTATTACTGAAGATAAAATTATTCCTATGACTCCAAAATTATATGGTGAAAGATTCCCAAAATCCTTAATTGGGGCACCAATTAAAAACCAGTCAAAAAAAATATTAAATATTATCCCTACAAATGAAGACTTAAAAGGGAAGTTTGTTTTTTCTATTGAATAGTAAGTTCTTACTAATAAATCTCTATAAAGATAAAAAGGTATTCCAACCGCATAAGCAATTAATATATTTTTTACTTTTAAAGCCGCTGAATAATCAAAAGATCCTCTTTGAAAAACTAATTGTACGATTTGATTATTGAATGTTATGAAAAATCCGGCTAAAAAAATAGTTGTCAAGAAACAGTACTCTATCGCAGATATCAATTTTTTTTGGAGACCTCTATTTTCTTTATCACTTCTCAATTGAGAGAATTCTGGAAGTAATGGCAAAATCAAAGAGTTAGATAATATGCCTAATGGGGCTTGTATAAGAAAGTTTCCGTAAGCTAGTCCCGATGCTGCTCCTTGAAAACTTGAAGCGAAAAACATATCGATAAAAACATTAATTTGACTTAGACCTGATGAGATAGATGCTGGAATAATTAGTTTGAAAATTCTCCACTCTTCATCTTTAAGTAAATTGAAGGTTGACCCTAATCTCAGGAGACCGATTTTATTTATTTCCACAATTTGAACAACAAACTGAATTAAAGTTCCTGTCAAAGTTGCAAAAGCTAGTAGTCCCGTATAAGAAAAAAAATGATATGAGCTATTTTCTTTGTTGAAAATCCAACTAAATAAAATAAAAAAAATAGTAGTTAAGCTTATTATTGCTGGACTTACACTTGATAAAAAGAATTTTCTTTGGGTATTTAACGCTCCAAAGCTTAAACCTATTAAGCCGGATAAAGGGATACAAGGTGTAAGTATTTTTAATTGGTAAGTGGCAATAGATTTAGCTTCGTAACTTAAATTGGGCGCTAATAAGTCAATTAATAAGCTGGAATTTAAATAAATCAATATGGCTAAAATGCATAATAATATTGAAAGTTTTATGCTTACTTGAGTTAAAACAATCCCTCCATTTTTTTTGTTAAGGGGAGTTAGAACTGCTACGACTGCGTTATGTAAGGGACCATTAATCCCTCCAATGATTATTAGCAAAAAACCAGGAATTATATAGGCATAATTAAATGCGTCGTAAGTTACCCCAACTCCAAAAGCAGCAGCTATAAATATTTGTCTTAAACATCCAGCTAATTTACTAAGACTAGTACCAAACGAAATTGAAAAAACATGATTTTTTAAATTTGAATGCATTTGGATTTGTCTAAATTTTTCAAAAAGTTTAGTTTCAATTATATTTGATTGTTAACTAATGACATTTTTATGAATGATCGGATAATTGAATTTGATCCATTAATTGAAGGGGTTTTAATTAAGAGGTATAAAAGGTTTCTTGCGGATATTAAATTAGAGACTGGAGAGTTAGTAACTGCTCATTGTGCTAATACAGGTCCAATGAAGGGACTTTTGATAGATGGGGCAAAAGTAAGAATAAGTGTTTCTCATTCTCCAAAAAGAAAATTACCTTTTACATGGGAACAGGTTTGTGTTTTAGGTTCAAACAATGAAGAGGTTTGGGTAGGCATTAATACTCTATTTGCAAATAAATTAATCAAAAGGGTTATTGAGAAAAACTTGCTTAATGAAATAATTGGAGAAATAGATACAATTAAATCCGAAGTTCCTTATGGAAAAGATAAAAAAAGCAGAATTGATTTTCTTTTAACTCCAAAATCTTCAAATCCTGATAATCGTAATATTTATATAGAGGTCAAGAATACGACTTGGATTAAAGAAAATGTAGCCTTATTCCCTGACACCGTAACTAAAAGAGGCCAAAAACACCTTGTAGAATTAAAAGAATTAATTCCAGAAAATAAAAGTGTTTTAGTACTTTGTATTACTAGAAAAGACGCTATTTTCTTTGCGCCTGGAGATGAGGCGGATCCCTTATATGGCAATCTTTTCAGAGAATCTTTAAGCGCAGGAATGATACCCATTCCATGTTCCTTTGAATTTCATAAAGATCATGTAACATGGAATGGAATTAAAGCCTTGAAATGAAAAAAAACTTGATATTTTGAAATTTAAAAAAAAATTGCCTTTTAATTTAACGAATTTAGTTTTCGGATGCAACTATAAAATTGGTAACAACGACTACTAGACACTAACTAGTTTTTTGAGCAAAATTGAATATGAAAGGAAACAGCACAAACTGTTTTTTTGCAGATCTAATTTTTTTTTATGACCACTGCTTTGCAAACGCCTCAAAGGCGCTCTAGGCCCAAATTACAGGATGCAAGTCTTGTAAATGGACCTATGCTCCTTTTGAGGAGTATTCGAGGATTTAGTTCAAACCGCTCTATGTTGTGGCTTGCGACTGTTCCTTTAGCTTTGTTTGGTTTAGGTATTTTTAATCTTTCAGCTCATGCAGCTGATTTACCTGAGTTGAATGCAGCTTTTCTTGCTAACAATTTATGGCTTTTGATCGCTACTATCCTAGTGATCTTTATGAACGCTGGTTTCGCTATGGTTGAGGCGGGTATGTGCCGTTCAAAGAACGCAGTAAACATCCTTGCTAAAAACCTATTCGTATTTGCTTTAGCTGTAACCTCTTATTGGTTTATTGGCTATTCATTAATGTACGGAGGTAGTGTTGCTGACGGATGGCTTTATTTTGGAGGCTTATTTTTTGATCCAACAGTTACTGCAGATATGGTAACTGATGCTGGATTAGTTCCAACAGTTGATTTCTTGTTCCAGTCTGCATTTGCAGGAACTGCGGCAACTATCGTATCCGGTCTTGTTGCTGAAAGAGTTAAATTTGGAGAATTTGTTGTTTTTGCTATTGTATTAACCGCATTTATATATCCAATTGCTGGTAGCTGGAAATGGAATGGTGGTTGGCTTGATTCTCTAGGTTTTGTTGACTTTGCTGGATCTTCAATTGTTCATTCAGTTGGAGCATGGGCAGGTCTTGTAGGAGCTATGCTTCTTGGACCAAGAATTGGCAAATACTCTGATGGCAAACCACAGGCTATGCCAGGACACAATATGGCTATAGCTACTTTGGGTGCATTAGTTCTATGGATAGGTTGGTATGGATTTAACCCCGGTTCTCAACTAGCTATGGACCAATGGGTTCCATATGTTGCTGTAACAACTACTTTGGCAGCGGCAGCTGGGGCTATCGGAGCAACTGTTGTTTCCACATTAACTTCTGGAAAGCCTGATCTTACAATGATTATTAACGGAATCCTTGCTGGTTTGGTTAGTATTACTGCTGGTTGTGGTGATATGACTCTTGCTGGAGCCTGGTTCGCAGGACTAGTAGGTGGAATTATTGTTGTATTTTCTGTAGCAGCACTTGATGCCGCTGAGATCGACGATCCTGTAGGTGCATTCTCTGTTCATGGAGTTTGTGGTGTATGGGGAACTGTAGTTATTGGTCTTTGGGGTACAGCTGTACAAGGAGATGGAGCAGGTATGGGATTGTTCAATGGTGGAGGTATTAACCTTCTTCTAGTTCAAGCTCTTGGTGCCGCAGCTTATGCTATCTGGACGCTAGTTACCTGCTGGATTGCTTGGTCAATTATCGGAGGATTATTTGGAGGAATCCGAGTATCTGAAGAGGAAGAGACTCAAGGCTTAGATATAGGAGAGCACGGAATGGAAGCATATCCAGACTTTGCATCTGCTAAATAATCTAATTTAAAATTTACTTTGAGAAACCTGACTTATGTCAGGTTTCTTTTTTTTTTACTAAAAATTATTTAAAATGTTGTAATATCTAGAGATGGACACTCAAGCTTTTAGAAGATCTCTGCATCATTCTGGCAGATACAACAGAAGGGGTTTCGATTCTCCAACAAAAAGAGCTCAAGCATTAGAAGAAGCTTACCAAAGTGATTTGATAACTTCCATAAGAGATAATGGTTTTAATTTCACTAAGGGCAGGCTCAATATAAAGTTAGCTCAAGCCTTCGGTTTTTGTTGGGGAGTGGAAAGAGCTGTAGCAATGGCTTATGAGACAAGAAGACATTACCCTAATGAGAATATTTGGATAACAAACGAAATAATTCATAACCCCTCAGTTAATGATCATTTAAGAAAAATGAATGTTAAGTTCATTTCAGCTAAAAATGGAATTAAAGACTTCTCTTCAGTGTCTAATGGGGATGTTGTTATATTGCCTGCTTTCGGAGCGACTGTTCAAGAAATGAAACTTCTTCATGAGAAAGGATGTCATATTATAGATACAACTTGTCCTTGGGTTTCTAAGGTTTGGCATACTGTTGAGAAACATAAAAAACATGTTTTCACATCTTTAATTCATGGAAAATTTAAGCATGAAGAGACTCTTGCTACTAGCTCATTTGCTGGAAAGTATTTAGTTGTACTTGATTTAGAAGAAGCAAATTATGTATCTGAATATATTCTGGGTAGAGGGAACAGAAATGAGTTTATGAATAAATTTGCTAAAGCTTGTTCTAATGGATTTGATCCTGATAAAGATTTAGATAGAGTCGGAGTTGCAAATCAGACAACTATGCTTAAAAGCGAGACTGAGGAGATTGGAAAAGTTTTTGAAAGAACGATGTTAAAAAAATTTGGACCAAAAAATATAAATAGTCACTTTTTAGCTTTTAATACAATTTGTGATGCAACTGAAGAAAGACAAGATGCAATGTTTTCTTTGGTTGATGAAGACCTTGATATTCTGGTTGTTATAGGGGGCTTCAATTCTTCAAATACAACTCATTTACAAGAAATAGCAATTACTAAAAATATTTCATCTTTTCATATAGATACTCCTGAGAGAATATCAGTTGAAGAAAACTCAATATTACATAAACCATTAGGTTCAGATTTAGAACTTAAAAATAATTTTTTGCCTAGTGGTAATATCAATGTTGGAATTACCTCTGGTGCATCTACTCCAGATAAGGTTGTTGCGGATGTTATTGAAAAGTTAATTGATATTACTTCCTGAATTTGGAATATTATTTCAAATTTTGCTTAGTTTTTTTAATTTATTATTCAGATATTTCCTAAAGATATACTTTATTAATTAGAATAAAAAAAACTTTATGAAGTATGGAAGACAAAACACAAACTAACCAGATTCAAACAGCCAGTATGAATAGAACTAAAGCTCCCCAGAAAGTTGAAGTTGTAGTTGCTAATTCATCTTCAGGTTTAGAAGTTAATATCCTTGGGGAACTATCAATTTTTGTTTTGCGAATCGGGTTTTGTGCTTTGATGATTCATCATGGCCTAGAAAAACTTCAGGATCCAGAGGGTTTTGCTGAGTTTGTAGTTGGTAAGTACTTCCCATTTTTGCCAGGGGATCCTGTTATTTGGACTTTTGGAGCAGCTATAACTCAACTAGTTTGCCCAGTAGGATTAGCTATAGGGATTTTTGCAAGGCTTTCTTCTCTTGGGCTATTTTCCACAATGGCATTTGCTGTCTATTTTCATCTCCTAGATACTGGACTAGAAGGTTTCCCTCTTGCAGTTGTTGAAGGTCATAACTATGCCTTCGAATTGTCTTTTATCTATGGTGCTATTTCCCTTTACTTTCTATGCGCAGGTCCTGGTAGGCTATCTTTATTCAGAAAGACTAATAAAATTACATATTATCCAAAATCAACATAACTTAATGCAAAAAATGCCTTTTTTGGGTGAATACCATTGAGATACCCTTCGAATTACACATATCAATACTTTCTTTGTCTCTCAAACTTCCTCCAGGTTGAATAATAGCTTTTATTCCATACTCGTTAGCAAGTTGTACAGTATCTGCAAATGGAAAAAAACCATCGCTTGCCAAAATAGCCCCAGAACATAATCCTTCAGCTGCTTTTAATGCAATTTTTGCAGCCCCAACTCTATTCATTTGTCCAGCTCCAATCCCAATAGTTTTTTGGTCTTTTGCAATAACAATTGCATTTGATTTTACGTGTTTACAAATTTTCCAAGCAAAATTTAGATCTAAGTTCATTAAGTTACTCGGATTCTTTTTAGTTACTGCAACCCAACTTTCAGGTTTATCTTTATGATCATCAGTGTCTTGAACTAGTAATCCTCCCATTATTGATTTAGTAGAAGTTTGGTGCTTTTTCGGAAGTTTATCTTTTGATAACTTTAACAGTCTTAAATTCTTTTTTATTTTCAGAATTTCTAAAGCTTCTTTATCAAAAGATGGAGCGACGACACACTCTAAGAAAATATCTTTGAGGTTCATTGCGGCTTCACTATCAACGTTTGAATTAAAAGCAACTATTCCTCCAAAGGCACTAACTGAATCGCATTCCAAAGCATTCAAGAATGCTTGAGAAGCTGAATGACTTATAGAGGCTCCACAAGGATTATTGTGTTTGAGGATGACAGAAGCAAACTTGTTTATTGTGAAATCATCTTCTTCTTCATAGCCAAATTCTAAAACTGTTGAAAGTGCTGATTCAAGATCTAATAGATTATTATAACTTAACTCTTTACCTTGTAATTGTTCTGCCGAGTTCCATCCAAGATTATTTAAACCATACCAAAAAGCCTTTTGATGCGGATTTTCTCCATATCTTAAGGTTTTGATTAGAGGATAAGATTCAAGATATTGCGAGGATTGTAAACCTCTCTCTTTACTTATCCAATTAGATATTGCAGCGTCATAGTCAGCTGTATGTTGAAAAGCTTCTAAGGCTAATTTTGCTTTATACGCTTCATTTAAATCCCCTTTTTTATTTTTTTCAAGAAAATCTTGATATTGACTAGGATCTACTAGGACGGAGACATCCTTATGATTTTTAGCTGCAGAACGAATCATTGATGGCCCTCCAATATCGATATTTTCAATAGCATCTTCCCATTTAGATCCTTTTTCAATAGTTTTCTTAAAAGGATATAAATTGACAACTACCAAGTCAATTAGTTCAAGATCGTTAGCTTCTATATCTTTTTTATGTTCCTCATCAGTTCTTTTAGCTAATATTCCTCCGTGGATTTTTGGATGTAAAGTTTTAACTCTTCCTCCAAGAATTTCTGGAGAATTAGTAAAATCTGCAACTTTAATAACTGGAATTTTTGCCTCTATTAGATGTTTGGCAGTTCCTCCACTTGATAGAATTTTATAATTAAATTTTTCTACCAATTCTTTACAAAATGGGATTATATTTTTTTTATCAGAGACACTTACTAAGGCTAATGGTGACATTATGGGAAAGTTTACTTACTTAAGAATATAAACATGAAATACTATATCGATCATGAATTTGTCTCGATTAGCTCTCAAACTGCAACTCATAGAATTATTTTGTTACATGGTTGGGGAGCCGATTCACATGATCTTTTGACACTTGGCAAGGAGATTAAAGAAAAAATAAATCTTGATTTTGAGGTAATTTCTTTGAGCGCTAGTGGATTTCATCCAAGTGGTTATGGAAGACAGTGGTATCGATTGTATCCACATGATTGGAATGGAGCTGAGGTTGAAGTTAATAAACTTTTAGGTACATTAAAGAAATTTGATAATGATCAGATTTCACTCAGAAATACAATTCTGTTGGGTTTCTCTCAAGGTGCAGCTATGGCAATTGATGCAGGATTTAAATTAAATTTAGGATTAATTGTTGCTTGTAGTGGGTACCCTCACCCAACTTGGGTTCCAAGAGAAAATTGCCCGCCATTCTTGGCTAGTCATGGAATATATGACGACGTGGTGCCAATAGAGGCCTCTAGGATTATTTATGAAATGGTAAAAAGTAAATCTTCTAAATTTTGTGAATTAGTAGAATTTGATGGATTTCATCAAATTGATTCAAATTTAGTTGATTTTATAAGTTCAAAGATAAGTGATATTTTTTAAACGAAAGCGTATTCGTATTCCTCAATCTCTTCCCAATCATCCGCTGTAAGTTCTAGACCTTCAAATATTTTCTCTTCACCAATTCCTTCAACTACGACTTTTAGTGAAGGGAATAAGAAATGATTCTCTTCGGCATATTGGGCGCTAAACAACCCTTTTTCACCCCAGAAAAACCTATCGGTGGTATGTTCATTTCTTCGTACGTTGAAAACAGACGGTGAAGACAAAGCATTTTCAGCTATGAATCTTCTTGCAGCAGTAACTGGTTTATGTTTGCCGGTTTCGATATGATAGATAGGTACATGGGCCATAACTCTTTGACCAGCCAATCTTCTTCTGCTGATTCTTTTTCTTTTTTTTGACATTGATTGGTACTCCTGAAATTATTAATGAGATTAGTCTTAATTTATTTTTACTAATCTAATATTTGTGATTTTAAATTCACTTCAATTACATAGAGGACCCATCAACCTCTTATGTAGCTTAAAATATGATCAATATTCATATTTAAGGCTGGCAAAAGTCAGACCTTCTTATATCTTAATACTTTTTTCATATTTTACAAGCCTTTTTCAAGTTTTTCTCTAAAAATTACTAAAAATTTCATTAATCATGAATCTTTCAAAAAAATTTGAAGAATTAATTTTAAAACAGCTAGAGAGTTTTGGTTGCTCGATGGGAGTGACACATTTAGTTATGTATCTTGCTTCAGCTAAACGAGGAAATAAAGCAACTTTCGAAATGATTGGGCAATGGCCACAAATTGATAGGCTACTGACATCAATAGAAGATGATCCTTCACTAAAAGTTTCATCGCCTAATAGAAGATGGTATCCTCTTCAAGACAACGATATTCTACTTGGTGTCCTAAGGGTAGAAACTGATTTGAAAGAGGGGAATTGGCCAGTATCTCTTGATTCTAGATTAAAAGCGCTTTCAATATCTCTAGCTAAATGCGTCTCTATCGAATTAGAACGTCAAAATAAAAATGAAGAAATCAATTATTTAAAAAATCAGGTGAATGTCATTATCCATCAATTAAGGAATCCATTGGCTGCTATTAGGACATATGCACAATTACTAATAAAAAGACTTGGCTCAGATGATGACTCTATTGAAATAGTTGAACGCATGATAATAGAGCAAAAACAAATTAATCAATATATGGATTCTTTTGCGCAATTAAATTCACCTATTCAACTGCCTCTAGAAATTGGAGAGGAAAGATTATTATTACCGCCAAATTTAGATAATAAAAAGTTAATAACTGTTCAGAGTTTATTGAGGCCAATATTAGAAAGGGGTAAAGCTAATGCGTACTTAGAGAATAGAAATTGGACTGAACCTTCTCTTTGGCCAGATTGGACTATATCGCCATTAAAGGCCAAATATGCTGTAATTGCCGAAATTGTGGCCAATTTATTAGAAAATGCGTTTAAATATGCCCAAAAAGATGCTGAAATTGGACTCGCAATTACGAGTCATGGACTTTGTATATTTGATGATGGTAAAAAAATAACCAAAAATGAAAACGAGAAAATTTTTGAAAAAGGTTTTAGAGGATCTGCCGCTAAGAAAAAGGACGGCACTGGTGTGGGACTTTTTTTGGGGAGGAAATTAGCAAAACAAATTGGAGGAGATTTGAGATTGCTGGAAAATAACTCGATTGATAATACTGAGATATTAAAAAATCTTAAGAAGAAAAATATTTTCTATTTAGAACTACCTATAAAAGAATTGCGTGCATAAACAACATTGTAGTTTCAACTAGTATAATACTTGCACCGCAGGCATCTCCATTGAAGCCTCCAATTTTATTACCCAGTATGTTTGGGATACAATAGCTTAGAAAAATACCAATCAAAATAAGAATTAAAAATTTAATTAATATTGCTTGGGATGTAATTGAAACTAAGTGGTATGCAATGAAAATTAAAAGAAAAATAATGGAGATCAAAGATTCTTTTTTAAATCCATTCCAAAACTTTTTGTGACTAATAGATTTTTTCTTATGACTGATATATTTAAACTTTTCGATAAGAAATAAATTTGAAAATCTTCCCCAAAATAAGCATATAGGTAAAACAAAAGTTATTAGGTTTTGAATTTTCAGTATGCAAGCAATTTGAATTAAAGTTATAAATACTAAAGCTTGAACGCCAAAGGAACCAACTTTACTGTCTTTCATGGCTTTTAAACGTTTCTTTTTACCCGCAAAAATACCATCGAAAGTATCCATCAAACCATCAATGTGTAGACCACCAGTAATTAAATACCCTGAAGCCAAACAAATTAATGTTGATGCATAAATTGACCAAGAGTTTGTTCTTAAAAAAAGAAAAATATAACTCTGTATTGTCCCAATAAAAAATCCTAAAGGCGGCGCAAATTGTGCAATATTTTTAAATTCGGGATTAATTAAAGGTATCTTTGGAAATGTCGTATAGAACATCCAAGATCCTGCCAAATTTTTTATTAAATATTTTTTGATGAGATAAAAATAGATTCAATATTAAATATTAGGGTAGATTAATGAAAAAGGATCAAAAACTTTTATAAATTATCGTGTTTGAATTTGAAATTACATCGAATTGCAGTAATACAGGTGCAAGAACTGGTATTTTTCATACACCAAATGGTCAGGTAAACACACCAAAATTTATGCCTGTGGGTACTTTGGCAACGGTTAAAGGAATATCATCTAAGCAGTTAACCTCTACAGGGTCAGAAATGATTCTCTCAAATACCTTTCATCTTCATTTACAACCTGGAGAAAAACTAGTTAAGGAATCTGGTGGAATACATAACTTCATGAATTGGCCTAGGCCTATTCTTACTGATTCAGGAGGATATCAAGTTTTTAGTTTGGCCAAATTAAATAATATTTCTGATAAAGGTGTGGAATTTAAAAATCCAAGAGATGGTAGTCGTGTATTTTTATCACCTGAAAAAGTAATACAGATTCAAATGGATCTTGGATCGGATGTTGCGATGGCTTTTGATCATTGCCCTCCGCATACAGCTAACGAAAATGATATTGAGGACTCTTTACAAAGAACTCATTCATGGTTGCAAAAATGTGTTGAGACTCATCAGAAATCCAATCAAGCATTATTCGGCATAGTTCAAGGTGGTAAGTATCCGAGATTGAGAGAATATAGCGCAAAATATACAAGTTCTTTTGATCTGCCTGGAATAGCAGTGGGAGGGGTAAGTGTTGGCGAGGCAGTCGAAGAAATACATAGTGTAATTAATTACGTCCCGAAATTCTTACCAATCAATAAACCAAGATATTTAATGGGAATTGGCTCTTTAAGAGAAATTTCTTTAGCTGTTGCTAATGGATTCGATATATTTGACTGTGTTTTGCCTACAAGACTAGGAAGACATGGGACTGCATTTTTTAATGATGAAAGATTGAATTTGCGAAATGCTCGATTTAAAAATGACTTTTCTCCGATTGACAAAACTTGTAAATGCGAGACCTGTAAATCCTATTCTCGAGCATATTTGCATCATCTAATTAGAAATGACGAAATATTAGGCCTAACCCTCATAAGTTTGCACAATATTGCTCACTTAATAAGATTTACCAATGCAATTTCTACTGCAATTAGAGATAATTGTTTTACAAATGATTTCGCTCCTTGGAAAACATCCTCTATTGCTCACCATACGTGGTAACGTCTTATCATAATTAATTAAATTATTAAAAAAGGTGCTCATTCTATTTAATACATTCGCTGAATTGCCCGAGGCTTACAAGGCCTTTGCTCCAACTGTAGATGTTCTTCCACTTATTCCTCTGTTTTTCTTTTTATTGGTATTTGTTTGGCAAGCTGCAGTTGGATTTAAATAAAATTTTTTTAGTTTAGATTGGTAGTATTAGACTGGATTCTCAAGTAAAATCGCATCTCCAGAATTATCTACAGCACTTTCTATAAAATCGGCAATTTTTAATGCTCTCGAGGCTTGCTCACCATCTACCTCGGGAGTTTCTTTGCCCTGAACGCATTTAAGAAAATGCTCTAGTTCTGCATAAAGAGGTTCAATGGAGGTTGTACTAACTTCTTCGACATATCCATCATTTCTATAAACTAATTCTCCATGCTCTGCTGTGTATGATTCATGAGACTTTCGATGGATTTGTAAAGAGTGATTTAAGAAATCAGTTTCTACTAGGCCATTTTGGCAGTGAGCACTTAAATTTCTGATTTTTTTATGACTCATTTTGCTGGCAGTTAAGCTTGCAATAACATTATTTTTAAAAACTAAAGTAGCATTAACATAATCTATTAATCCTTCGCTATTTCTTCCTCCAACAGCTGCTAATTTTTGTATTTTTGAGTTTACAAGCTCTAAAATAAGATCAATGTCATGAATCATTAAATCCATTACTACAGATACATCATTGGCTCTGTCTGCATGAGGACTATGCCTCCTTGCTTCCAAAACAACAATCTCTTCATTATTTACTATTTTATTTAATTCTCTAAAAGCAGGATTAAATCTTTCAATATGCCCAACTTGTAATAGACATTTACTGTCATTAGCGGCTTCTATTAAGGCTTTTGCCTCCAACTCATTAGCTGCAATTGGTTTTTCAATGAGAACGTTAGTACCTCCATTTAGACAATCTAGTCCTACCTTATGATGAAGTAGCGTCGGGACAGCGATACAAATAGCATCAACTTTTGGTATTAAATCCTTATAATTTTTGAACCATTCACATTGAAATTGTTCAATAGCTAATCTACCTCTCTCTTCATTTGGATCAGCTACTCCAATGAGATTCGCATCTTTGAGTAAACTTAGTACTCGAGCATGATGCCAGCCCATATTTCCTATACCTATGACTCCAACCTTAACGGGTGATGAGGTTGGTCGCATCATTTCAAATCCATGTATTTATTATCATTATCCTGCATGGTGAGCCACATTTAACTTTTGGGAAGAATTATTTTAACACGATCAATTTTTGGACCTGACATAGAAATAACTTCAAATTTAATGCTATTAAAATCTAAAACGTCCCCAATTTTTGGCACCATTTGAAATTTTTCTAGCAAAAATCCAGCAAGAGTATGATAATCTGCTCCTTCTGGAATGGAACATCCTAATTTCTTATTAATATCAATAATTTCTGATTTTCCAGCTATTGACCATTTTTTAGAGAAATTATCTAACATTCTCATGTCTGAATAAATTCTATTGTTGAGCATTTCCTCTCCAACTATTTCGCCATTTAGATCAGCTGCAGTTATGAGCCCCTCTGTGCCACCGTGTTCATCAACTACTAATAAGAAAGGATTATAGTCTCTTACTATTGGAAATATTTCTGCTAATGAACATGTTTCTATAATTTTTGTCACTGGTAAAAGGAACGGCTCTAATAATGTATTGGCTTCCATTTCACCTTTTGAAATTGGCTTTGCTAGATAACGCAAATCTAATACACCTAATACATCATCTAAAGACTCACCAATCACAAAGAAGCGAGCATGGCGAGTTTTATCAACTTGTTTCATAAGTTCTGAAAAGGTTATATTTTTTGGCAAAGTTACCATTTCCGATCTTGGAATCATTACTTCTTTAACTTGTGTATCTTTTAAAGCAAAAACTCCTTCAAGAATATTTTTCTCATCTGGTTTTAAACCTGTTACATTATCTGTTTCTATAAGAGTTTCTAATTCTCCTGCGGATAAACCCGAGTTTAAAGAATCCCATTTGTTATTTAAACTGAACAAGCTTAAACAGGCGCTAGTAAAGAATTCTATTGTCTTCACTATAGGATTCATGGCTTTTCTAACGGCATCGAATATTGTTGTAAGCCTTAATGCAGCAGATTCTGGATTATTAATTACTAGTGCTTTAGGAATTAGTCCAGAAACGAGAGTAACAACTAAAACAACAAATAAAAACAATAGAAGATCATAAAATCTATTTGACAAAATATTGCTTTTCCAATAATCATTAGCCAGGTTATTGCTGAGCCATCCAATTGCAATTAATGAAATTGTTACTCCAAATTGAGAGGCAATTAATGAAGATCTAAAGCGTTTTTGAATTTTTAAAATTGAAAATGCTCCTTTCTTTTTTTCTTCTATTAACCTTAAAACTTTACTTGGCCTTATTAATAAAAAAGAGAGTTCACTCGCTGCGAAAAAAGCTGGGAAAAATAAAAGAAATAAAAGTAGAGTTATTTTCATTCAATGACAAATGAATAATGGGGGTGGCGAGGATCGAACTCGCCTTAGCCAAATTATGAGTTTGGTGCATTCACCAGATTGCTACACCCCCAAGGGAATTTATGTAATTTTAATTACATTGAATTTCAATATACAATATAAAAATAATATTTCAAAAAACACCTCATTAGGAAGTTTTTGTGAGATTTCTTTTTTTCTTCTAATCTTTAAATATAAATTTAACTTTTACTAATGGGTAATTTTTCTGAAAAGTATGATTTAAATAAAGCAAAATTGTTAAAACAGTTACTTGAAAAATCTTACAAGAGAGGAAACTTCACTTTATCTTCAGGTAAAAAAAGTAGTCATTACTTGAACTGTAAACCGGTATCATTAAATAGCGAAGGCCTAAACTTAATAAGTGATTTATTTTTAGAGTTAAAAGACTCAAGGTCAAAAGCTGTAGCAGGATTGACATTAGGCGCAGATCCTTTAGTAAGTGGATTAATTGTTAAAGCAGCTTCGCAAAGCTTAGACCTAAATGGTTTAATAATTCGCAAAGAAATTAAAAAATACGGTACTAAAGCCGGAATAGAGGGCCCTATATTAGAAGAAGGTACCTTGGTAACTGTCTTGGAGGATGTGGTTACAACCGCTGGTTCAGTAATAAAAGCTATAAATAAACTACGAGAAAATAATTATGTTGTTGAGGAAGTTTTGTCTATAGTTGATAGGCAAGAAGGAGGATGCGAAGCTCTTAGCAATGAAAATGTTAAATTAAAAAGTCTTTTTACAATAAAAGACTTTTTATAATTATCTCAAAATGCAAGATATAAAAAAAAAGTTTTGGCTTGAAAAATTTGATTATTTTTCTGTTACTGGAAAAGATTCCAGGAAATTTTTGAATGGACTAACAACGAGTAATATTATTAATTCAGAAAAAAAAGTTATCAAAACTTGTTGGCTAACTCCAAATGGAGTTCTAAGGGCATTAATTGAAATTATTGTTTTAGAAAGAAACTTAGAAGTAATTATCTTAGCTGGTAACACTCATGAAATAATTGATTACTTTAATCAAATTATTTTTCCAGCGGATGATGTACATTTAAGTGAACCTTTCTTGGTAAATAGAATTCAGGAAATTGATGAATCTAGTTCATGGAGAACTTACCTGCCTATTTTCTTCAAAACAAATGATAAAGAATTTGAAATATACAAAAATAAACTAAATTTACTGAATCCCAATGATTTAAAACTTTGGAAGATTAATCAGGCAATACCGTCTTTAGGAATGGAAATAAACGGAAAAAATAATCCTCTTGAGCTCGGATTAAAAGATCTTATAGATTTTAAAAAAGGGTGTTATTTAGGACAAGAAACAATGTCAAAAATAAAAAATGTTTCGTCTTTAAAACAGGAAATAAGAATTTGGAAATCATTTGAATCTAATTTCAATTTAGAATTAGAAGATAAAAATATATATACAAATTCTGCCAAGGATATTTCTGTAGGCAAAATCACTAGTTTTTTTAAATCAGATTGTCAAATACAAGGTTTAGCTATGATAAAAAGAAAATATTTAGAGGAAGAAAGTTATTTTTTTTCAGAAATTTTTGGAAAAATTATTATAAATAAATCTGTAGGATCAATTTTTCTTTAATCGATTTTTGATTAAATATTCTGCAATTTGTAGAGTTGCAAAACAATCATCTTTGTTATATTGGATAATTTTCTTTAAAAATATTTGGTTTTCTGTAATTTGATATTGAATCCACCAATAAAGTGCTTTAGAGCCACTTACATTTTTCTGCGCCCATTCAAATCCAAGCCAATTAGAAACATTTTTTAAGCCATAGTTTTTTAGTGGTAATATCCAAGACTTTCTTATTAAGGTATGTAAGTCAATAAATCTGGAGGAAAGTGAATCAATTTCTTCAAAACTAAAATTTAGTTCTTTAGCAATATGAATTATTGATATCTTTTCAGTTTCTCCGTAATGCAAAACTGGCCATTCCTTGTGTAAAAAGAGTATTTCAATAATTTGCCTGTAAGATTCTCCTTTATTGTTTTTAAGATTTAAGATTGGTTCATAAATAAGATCTTCTTTTTTTATAGACAAATCTTTTACTTTTAAAAATCCATATAAAAAATCATGCTTTTCATCTGGATTTGACTCAATATCAAATATATAAAATCCCGAACATATTTTTTCTAATAGATCTTCCATATTATTTTTCTTAGAAATGAAATATGGTTCTCCAGAGATATATGCTTGTGCTTGCTTTACAAATATGGATGCTTTTTCATACTTCTGATCTTTGAATTTAGATAATTTCTCTCCAAGTTGTTTTTCGCTGTACGAAGCTAATGTTTGGGTATTAGTTATTCCATTTGCTTTGAGTAACGAGGCCGTTTTGGAGCCTATTCCATCTATATCTGTTAGATATCCATTTTCTTTTGCTTCTTTGTCACAAAATTTTTGCCAGGAACAAATAGTACATTTTTTTCTATCTTGAGTTATTGCTGGTATGGATCCCTCCAAGCATTCATTCAAATTTAATAAAACATTTAAAACTTTTTTTCTTAATTTTTTATTTAAATAAATTTCTTCAACTTTAACTTTTTTATAAAAATTTGAAATTACTAATCCTTTCTCAATTTTAGATTCTTGAAAAGATTCCAAAAGCATAGAACAAAAAGCTAAGTCGAATAAATGTTCTTTAGTTGTTTTGTGGCCTAACTTATAAACAGCGGGTAAATATTTATATTGTCCCCATTTGCTTTTACCTTTAGTCTTTAAAAGTAATTGTGGAAGTATCTCCGCGTTTATATTTTGGAAAAGATTTCCATTGATTTTTAATCCAATTACCCCCTGATAACCATTTTCACAGGCTTTTAATCCTGTATATATTTCACCATTACAAAATTCAGAGAAAATTTGAAACTGTTTAATTTTATCTATAGCTTTATGGGGAGACCAAACTTCATAAGATTTTTTACCCTTAAAATCGAGCCATGCTTTTCTTTTGCATCTTGTAAAACTTTTTAAATGAAGAGAATTCAATTTATTTTTTAAGGCCGGTTTTAAAATTTACTCATATAAATTAGTATAGATAATTAAAAGAAATCAAGGAAATTTGAAATTTGACAGCTGATAAATTCGATAAGATAAAATTTGGAACTGATGGTTGGAGAGGAATTATTGGTTTTGACTTTAACCTGTCCAATCTTTCAAGAGTTGTTGTCGCTGCATGTCAGGAGTTGCATTATCAATACTATAAAGAAGTTAATTCAAAGAAAATTATTATTGGATATGATCGTAGATTTATGGCTTGTGAATTTGCCAAGCAAATAGTGCCTTTTGTAAGAGGATGTGGTTTCGAACCGATCTTATCTGATAGCTTTGTTACAACACCCTCTTGTAGTTTCTATGCCAAAGAAGTCGGTTGTCTTGGAGCGTTAGTAATTACAGCAAGTCATAATCCATATAATTGGCTAGGTCTGAAAATAAAGAGCTTTAATGGATGTTCTGTTGACGAATCTTTTACGAGTGAAGTTGAAAAAAGATTAATGCTTGGAAATTCAATTGAAAAAATAGATGGTATTAATCAATTGGTAGATATTAAGAAATTTCATTTAGATAGAATTAAATCCCTTTTTGATATTGACTATATTTCCAAAAGATTAAAAAAAATGAAATTGAGAATTTTTGTAGATTCTATGCATGGTTCAGCTGCAAATTGTATGGCTGAGATTTTTGCTTCTAATGATTTAGAAGTTATTTCAGAAATCAGAAAAGATGCTGATCCTTTTTTTGGAGGAAAACCTCCTGAACCTCTTTTGAATTATGCAGATGATCTAAAAAAAACACTAATGAAAAATTCAACAAATGAAGTGAAAACTTTAGGAATTATATTTGATGGCGATGGTGATAGAATTGCGGCAATTGATGAAAAAGGAAGATACTCTAGTACTCAAGATTTACTCCCATACTTTATTAGCTATTTGGGCGAAATTAAAAATAATTCTTATTCAGTTTTAAAGACTGTTAGTGGTTCAGATATTATTAAAAATATATCAGAGAGTCAAAATAGAGATGTTTTTGAACTTCCAGTTGGCTTTAAATTTATTGCTGAAAAAATGATTAAAGAAAAAATATTTATTGGAGGAGAGGAATCTGGGGGAGTTGGTTTTGGTGACTTTATGCCTGAAAGAGATGCTCTATATGCAGCGATGGTTTTATTAAATGGAATTGCTGAAAAATCCCAATATTTATATGAAACCTTAGATGAAATTCAAGAAGATTTTGGGCCAAGTTTTTATAAAAGAATTGATATTAAATTTCCAAATCAGTCAGAAAAAAATAACGTAAAAGAATTTATTATAGATAATATTCCTGAGAATATTAATAATCACAAGTTAAAAAGTATCTCAAAGATCGATGGAATAAAGTTGAGAATTGATAAAAATTTTTGGCTTCTTTTTAGGTTTTCAGGAACGGAACCTCTTTTAAGGTTATATTGTGAAGCACCAAAAGAATCTTACCTAATTGAGGTATTAGAGTGGGGTCAAGAATTTATAAATTTGGCAGGAAAATAAGGATGAAAAATTTATTTTTAGCGAGTAAGAATAAAGGTAAAATTGAAGAATATAAGAAATTGCTTGCTGGAGTTAATTGTAAATTGTTACTCCAGCCAGAATCATTAGAAGTTGAAGAGGATGGACTGACATTTAGAGATAATGCAATTAAAAAAGCGAGTGAAGTTTCGAGAAAAACAAATAATTTTTCAATAGCAGATGATTCAGGAATTTGTATTGAAGCACTAGGTGGTAAGCCTGGCATTTACTCATCTAGATATGCAGAAAATGATCAGAAGAGAATTCAACGAGTTTTAAGAGAACTTGATGGAGTTCAAAATAGAAGTGCTTTCTTTATTGCTAATATTTGTGTTTGTTCCCCAAATGGTGAAGTGATTATTGAATCTGAGGCCAAATGTCATGGCAATATAATTTTAAACCCCAGAGGAAAAAGTGGTTTTGGGTATGACCCAATTTTTGAGGAGAGTTCTACCAGATTAACTTTCGCAGAAATGAATAATGATATTAAAGACTCTTGTAGTCATAGAGGTAAAGCATTAAAAAAAATTATTCCAGATTTAATTGAAATTTTTTCTTAAATTCAATTAACCCAAGATCCATGAAGGCCATGAGGAATTGAAATGGGTAATTCATAAACAGCTAATTCTTTTAAGTCTTTTGCGTCTAATATCACTAAATCGCTTCCTCTTCTTTCTCCGTTCCATAGAAGTATAAATAAAAATCCCTCATCTTCTTTTGAAGAGTTTTCTGATGGAACCATAATTGGTTCACTAACAAATCCACTTGGACCCGCTGACCAAAAAATCTCTTCCTTAGAAGTTAAATTTATTTTTTTTATTGCTTGAAGTGGAGCGTTCCCCAGCTTTTGAGATGTGCTTGCCATCCAACTAAAAGTTGCTTTTACTCCTAAGTTTTTAGGATTAACAACAGCAAATTCACAACATTGTTCACTGAAAGTTTCAAGTTCACAAGTTTTTGCCTTTAGATCGATAATTGATCTTTTCAGTTTTCCTTCTGGATATTTATCAAAGTCAATATCCCTAAAATTCTCGTCTGGACCAACTGATGGGAAATCATCATAAAAAATACTATCTAATACAATTTTGGAATCTTCTTCAAATGCGTTTACATGATGAAAAACGAATCCTTCTGGAGCATCTATTGTTAAAGGAGGCTGTCCTCTAAATAATCCACTTTCTCTGGGGATGATAAAAAACTTTGCCTTTTTATTTGGGTTTGACTTTAGACATTGTGCTGCTCCTCTTTGACCCATTACAAATGGAAGAGGATTGAAATCAATAGAATTCTGTAAAAATATTGCCCAATTAGTTGTAATTGCGAAATCATGAAGGAATGCAAAGCCATTAAAGGTATCTTTTCTGTCAAAAATGAGCTCTCCAGAATTTGTACCAGCATTATCAAATTCCATTAATCTAATGGTACTTTTTGGCCCGGTTTGTACTCCAAAAGTGACTAAAAGTTCTGAAGATGCATTTGAGTTTAGGTCTGTTTTGGGATGAGCACTGAATGCTTCGTTAGGCTTGAGTACTCCTTTTAATGTTGTTAAACCAATAGTCTCAAGACTATCAGGATCCATTGCATGTGGACCTGCTGCTTCCCATAATGCGAGAATTTCGTCTCCTAATTTAATGACATGTGTATTAGCGATATTCTTGAATTTTAGATCTAATGCATTATTTAAAATTCCTCCATTTTTTTGTGTTCCAAAAACACCTCTATAAATAAATTTATCTATTTTTTCTTCTTCCAAATAGCCTTTAGTTTTAACAAATCTATTTGTTAAGAATGGCTGACCATTTTCGAATTTTATGGATGTTATCATCCCATCACCATCAAATGGATGATGAACCCATTGTCCACCTCTCTCTAATATTCCTGGTCCATTTCTTAATAATGTTCCATTTAAATTTTTTATATTATTACCTTTACTAATTTTTAGAGGCTCTTTAGTTAGCTCCTTTTCTACATTTTGATAAGCACTTGACCAATCTTCTTTTTTAAAAATATTAAATTTATCAATCTTTTTTTCTTGTAAATTAGTCACAACAAAATAATCACTTAATCTATCTTCGCCAAAAATAAATTGAATTGTGGCTGATTCGAAAAAATTCCTATTTTATTGTTTTTCTAACATTCCTTTACTGCTTGGAATTGAATCAGATCTTCTTGGATCTATCTCGGTAGCCATTCTCATTGCTCTTGAAAAAGCTTTAAAGCACGCCTCAACTATGTGATGTGAATTACTTCCTCGTATTTGATTAATATGCAGAGTAATACCGCTGTTATTTACAAAGGCAATAAAAAACTCTCTTACTAGTTCAGTATCATAATTTCCTATTCTAGGGGCTTTTAATTGAAGATCATAAGATAGATGCGGTCTACCAGAGCAGTCTAAAGTGACTTGAACTAATGCTTCATCTAATGGGGCAAAGAAATGTCCAAATCTGCTTATTCCTTTTCTTTCTCCCAAGGCTTTTGAAAATGCTTTGCCTAATGCGATTCCTACATCTTCATTTGTATGATGATCATCAATATGGGTATCTCCAATTGCTTTTATTTTTAAATCGAACAAACCATGACTGGATATTTGATGAAGCATATGATCTAAGAATGGTATCCCAGTATCAATCTCAGAAATTCCATTTCCATCTATGTTTATAAATACAGAAATATCTGTTTCATTCGTTTTTCTTTTTATTTCAGATTGCCTTAGAGATGACATTTTTATGCAAAAAACTTAGTTTACATTCCATTAATGCAGTAACCCGCATCAACATAAATTGTTTGGCCTGAAATGCCGCTAGAGAGATCACTTAATAAAAAAGCAGCTGTGTTACCTACTTCTGTTTGAGTGACTGTTCTGCGTAAAGGAGCCTTTTCTTCAACATTGTGAATCATATCTAAAATGCCACCTATAGCAGAACTCGCAAGTGTTCTTATAGGTCCAGCACTTATTGCATTAACTCTGACTTGTTTTTCGGGACCAAGTTCTGCAGAAAGATATCTTACGGAAGCTTCTAGAGCTGCTTTTGCAACTCCCATCACGTTGTAGTTAGGAATTGCCCTCTCTGCTCCTAAATAAGTTAATGAGACAACACCAGCACCTGCACTAAAAAGTGGTTTTGCTGCATTACATAAAGGTGCTATCGAATACGCACTTATATTAAGAGCCCTATCAAAACCCTCTGAAGTGGTAGCACTATAATCTCCAATCAATTCGTCTCGTCCTGCAAATGCTAGGCAGTGAACTAATCCGTCAATTTGCCCCCAATTGTTTTTTATATTTTTAAATATTTCTTCGATTTGAGCTGGATTTTGAACATCAAGAGGCAAAAATAAAGATGGGTTTAACGGTTCAGTTAGTTCTCTAACTTTAGACTCGAATCTTCCCTTATCATCAGGCAAATATGTGATTCCAAGTTCAGCACCAGCTTTTGAAAGTTGTTGAGCGATACCCCATGCTATTGAACGATTGTTGGCAATTCCCGTAACAAGAATTTTTTTGCCAGTTAGATTTAGAAGCATTTTGTTTATTATTTCTATTATTCTCCTATATAAAAGTACCTATCTTTACGGATTACTGCAAAATATACAATAATTTTCAAATATCAAAGAATTTTTAACTTGAACATGGTAAGAACAAATTCTATGGTTTTGGAATTAGGTTTTCAATTACCGAATTTCGAAATGTTAAATGCTAATTCTTCAAAAAATGAATATTTTAATTCTCATAATCTAGATAATCGGCATTTACTTTTAATGTTTATTTGTGCCCATTGCCCATTTGTTAAATATATTGAGAAGCTAATTTTCACCTTAAGTAAAGAAATTGAAAATACAGTTCAAACAGTTGCAATTTCTAGTAATGATATTGTCACTCATCCTTCAGATTCTCCTAAAAATTTGAGATTACAAGCACAAACACAGGGATGGAGTTTCCCTTATCTATATGATGAAAATCAAAGTTTTGCTAAGAAATTAAAAGCGGCTTGCACCCCAGATTTTTATCTTTTTTCAAATGAAGGAGATGGTGATTTTTTATTGTATTATCATGGCCAATTAGACGATAGTAGACCAGCTAATAATATCCCTCTATCTGGAAAAGATTTGCGCTCTGCCGTAAAAGATTTGAATCAAGATAATTCTTATCCTTCAAATCAGATGCCTTCTTTAGGTTGCAATATAAAATGGACTCCTGGTAAAGAACCAAGTTGGTTTAAATGAATTAAAAATTTTTTTTACCCATAGAAATATGGTTTAGGGTTAATATATTTACTATGCAGATACCTCCATTTACTTTAGATAGGCAGTTCCAAGAAATTGGCTCTGAAATTGAGAGTGAGGTTTCTAAAGTTTTAAAAGGGGGCCAGTATATTGGAGGACAAGAAATTGCCAAATTTGAGGAGAGTTTTTCAAATCTGATTGGTGTTGAAAATACTATTGGATGTAATAGTGGAACTGATGCTTTAGTATTAGCTTTGCGCGCATTAAATATTGGTGTGGGTGATGAAGTTATTACCTCATCTTTTAGCTTTTTTGCAACTGCAGAGGCTATTAGTGCAGTTGGTGCTAATCCTGTTTTGGTAGATATAGATCCAGAAACTTATCTCATTAATACTGAACTAATAGAACAAGAAATAAATTCTAATACCAAGGCAATTATGCCAGTTCATCTATTTGGTAATGCAGTGAATATGACCTTAATAAAATCTTTGGCCAAGAAATATGACTTAAAAGTAATCGAAGATTGTGCTCAGGCAACATGCACAATGTGGGAAACTTCCAAAGTTGGTAGTATCGGTGATATAGGCTGTTTTAGCTTTTTCCCTACTAAAAATTTAGGAGCTGCTGGAGATGGTGGAGCAGTAACAACCTCAGATCAGAAGATTGCAAAAAAAATTAGAGAACTTGCTGTTCATGGCAGCCCAATAAGATATCATCATACCCAAATTGGATATAACAGCAGACTTGATACCATTCAAGCTGCCATATTAAACATTAAAATTAAATATATTTCTAAGTGGATTAATAATCGCCAAAAAATTGCTAATAATTACCTTGATTTATTAGAAAAAAATCCATTTATTAGTTTTCCAAAAATTAGCTCTGATTTAATTTCCCATTCTTGGAATCAATTTGTAATCAAATTAAGAAACGATAAATATATTTTAAATGAAGATTTTTCAAATTTATTTGATACTGATTGCAAAAAATACTATTCCTTAAGGAATTTGGTAAAACAACAACTTTTTGAAAAAGGTATTAATTCAATTATTTATTATCCAATTCCAATACACGCACAAATAGCTTACAAAAATAAAAACTTTTCTAGAACAAAACTCATTAATACAGAGAGAATTTGTACAGAAGTTCTTAGTCTTCCAATGTTTCCTGAAATTTCTTATGAAGAGCAAGTTTATGTAGCAGAAAATTTAAATAAAGTTTTAAAGAATTGTATAGAGGAAATTCAAATTTCAGCATAAAGTGATTTAAATAATCTTTGTTGTATATTGTGATTGACAATAGGGCTTGAATAATTATTTTTTTCTAAATTAGATATCTCCCCATTTAATAATTCTGAATTTGACACTTTAGATAATTCAGGAATCCAATATTTTATGTATTCGCAAATAGGATCAAATTTTTTTGCTTGGGTATATGGATTAAAAATTCTAAGTGGTTTTGGATCCATACCGCTACTGGCGCTCCACTGCCATCCCCCATTATTTGCAGCTAAGTCTCCATCAACCAAAGTCTCCATAAATTTTTTCTCGCCCATTTGCCAATTGCATATAAGATCTTTTACCAGAAATGAAGCGACTATCATCCTACATCTGTTATGCATCCAGCCAGTACTATTTAGTTGACGCATTGCAGCATCAACTATAGGTACTCCGGTCTCTCCTTTGCTCCAATGCTGAAACCATTCATTATTGTTTTGCCATGGAAAGTGATCCCATTTTTTTCTATATGGACCTTTCTCTAGCTCTGGGAAATGGAATAAGCAATGTTGATAAAATTCACGCCAAACAAGTTCTTTTTGCCAAGTTTCAATTGATAGATAATTTCCTTGATGTGCAAAATCTGAATTTAAATTTAATGTAGCGTTCCATATTTGTCTAATGCTAATGGTGCCGAATCTGAGAGATGCACTTAGAAAAGATGTCCCATTATAGGAAGGAAAATCTCGTGCAGAATTATAAGAATATATTTTTTTTCCGTTAATGAAGTTTTCTAATAATCTTTCTGCAGCATTCTCTCCAGGTCTACATGGACAAATATTCGAACCAGGAAATTTGATATTTTGGATAAATTTCTCTAGAACCAAATGAGATGCATTTATCGTCTTATTTTCTTTGAGTTTATTATCTATATCTTTAAACTGGAAAATAACTTTATCTTGGTCATATGGACCTAATAAATTCATTTTTGATTTAAGGTTTTTATAAAAAGGCCCATAAACTGAATAAGGTTTATTATTTCCGGAAAATATGTTTAAAGGTTCTACTAATAAGTGATCCCAAGTTTCAATAACTTGAATATTTTGTTCTTTTAAAATTTTTTTTATTTGTAAATCGCGATTAATCTCATAAGGTTCAATTGCTTTATTCCAAAAAACAAATTTAGCTTCTATTTTCTTTGCTAATTGAGGGATTATTAATACTGGATCTCCTTCTTCCATAACTAATCTACTACCCATTTTTTTCCAGTTATTACCTAATTCTTGAAGCGAATTTCCTAGGAACCAAGCTCTTGAACTTGCATTGAAATCGTGTGAGTAATTTTTATCAAATATATAAGTTGAAGTAATAGCATTTGATAATGAAAATGCTTCGGTTAAAGCTTGATTATCAAATATTCTTAAATCCTTTCTATGCCAAAACAGTATTCTAGGTTTATTCATAATATATCTAAAAATTGTTTAGCTCTAAACCAAGCCGTCACGGTTTTTGCGTCAAGAATTTCATCCCCACTAGAAATAAGATTATCTAGTTCGTCGGGATCTAAAATTAATACTTCTATATCTTCATCTAAATCTCCTTTAACCTCGGAATTGAGTTTGTTTAAATCACGAGCTAAAAATAAATAAATTTCTTCATCTGCATACCCAGGAGCAGGGACAAGAGTGCCTAGTTCATCCCAATTGTTTGCACTGAATCCAGTCTCTTCTTGTATTTCTCTTTGAATTGAATTAATAGGTGTTTCACCTATTTCTAATGTACCTGCTGGAAATTCTAATAAATACCTTGAAATAGCAAATCTATATTGCCGAAGAATGATAACTTTATTGTCTTTTGTGATTGGTACGGCTAATGCTGCCCCAGGGTGCTTAATGTATCCATATTCACCTTCATGTCCATTTGGAAGCTCAATTCTATTTATTTCGAAACTAAATTTTTTAGACTTTAACTCAGATATTTTTTCTTTAAAAATCGATCTTTTTAGAAGGTTTTTGTTGCCCATGAATTTTAAAATAAAAATAGCCTAACAGTTATTTTTTGGTTTTGTAAATCAATTAATAGACCATTTTGGATCATCAAACTTGGTGATTTTTTGGCTTCTACTTAAGATTTCAGATAGTGGTGTAATAACAAAATTCCGATTCATGAATCTAGGATGAGGTAATGTTAATTCCTCGTCAATCGTATGAAAATCTTCCCACCAAAGAATGTCTAAATCTAGACATCTTGATAACCATTTCTTACCCTTTGGCGTCTTTTCTCGTCCGAAAAATTTCTCTAACTTTTTTAGCTCTTTTAAAAGTAATTTCGCGTTTTTATTTGATGGTTTAGGGAAAGAATTACTTTTTATAAGTAATAGGGTATTTAAATAATTTGGCTGCTCATTCTCAACACCATGAGGTAATGTCTCATAAATTGAAGACCAAAAAAAGTTTGCATGAAATTCGCTTTTCTTTTCTTTTTTTTCGTTGGAACTATCTCCCCACTCATTTATTATTTCCTCTATTTTTGGTTTGCAAATTAATAGTGACTCAAGAGGGCTGCCAAATTTACTATCAATATTTGCTCCGAGGGATATACATAGTCCATTTTTGATATTAAGATTTGATAATTCCACTACAAAAAACAAAGTTATTGGATAAATTCTATATCAGGCATTTTTAAAGTGATTTTGAACCCAGATTTAAAAGAAAAAGGAGAAATAAAAGATTTAATGAAGTCAAAGGATTCTTTTAGAGCTTTCCCTTTGGCCGCAATTACAGGTCATAGCTTATTGAAATTATCTTTACTTTTGGCAGCAGTTGATCCTAGTTTAGGGGGAGTGATTATTGCTGGCGGAAGAGGTACTGGTAAGTCAGTATTAGCAAGGGGTTTACATACTTTGCTTCCTCCTATAGAGGTATTAAATAATGAATTAATACTGGAAAAGCTAACTGAGAAAAATAGTGGAACTTCATTAAGACCTATTGGTAGGAACCTAGATCCAGATAAACCAGAGGAATGGGATATTAGTACTAATAAATTGTTGGAGGAGGTAATTGGAAGTGATTATTTGAATCAAATTGAAGAAATTCCGAAAAAAGTAAGAGAAGCTCCATTTATTCAAGTTCCCATTGGCATAACTGAAGACAGGCTTGTTGGATCAATTGATGTCGCTGCATCATTAAGTACTGGGGAGCAAGTATTTCAACCTGGAATTTTAGCAGAGGCTCATAGAGGTGTTCTTTATGTAGACGATATAAATTTATTAGATGATGGCATTGTAAATTTGATTCTTGAAGCTACAGGTAGAGAGAAAAATAATATTGAAAGAGATGGTTTAAGCCTTTCTCATCCTTGTAAGTCACTTTTAATAGCAACTTATAATCCTGAAGAAGGTGCTTTAAGAGATCATGTTTTAGATCGTTTTGCTATTGTGCTTTCCGCAGATCAATCTATTGATAATGCTCAAAGAGTTGAGATTACAAAATCTGTTTTATCACACGCAGAAAATAATATTAAATTTTCAGAAAAATGGTCGGAAGAATCCGATAATTTATCTACTCAATTAATTTTGGCAAGGCAATGGTTAAAGGATGTCAAGATAACAAAAGAGCAAATAACCTATTTAGTGAATGAAGCTCTTAGGGGAGGAGTAGAAGGGCATAGGTCAGAATTATTTGCAGTAAAAGTAGCGAAGGCTAATGCAGCTCTTCGAGGTGATGAGAATGTGAATTCTGAAGACCTAAAAGTGGCAGTAAGGTTAGTTATTCTTCCACGAGCAATGCAAGTACCTCCAGACGATGATGATATACAGCCACCCCCTCCAGAGGATCAGAGTCCCCCACCTCCACCTCAATCAAACAATGAAGAGTCTGAACCTGAAGCTAATGAAAATGATGATAATCAAGAGCAAGAACAAGAGGAAGATAATTCTGATGGAGAAGAAGAATCTACTCCCGAAATTCCTGAAGAATTTATACTAGATCCTGAGGCATGTATGGTTGATCCTGATTTATTGCTTTTTTCATCAGCTAAAGCTAAAGCGGGAAATAGCGGTAGTAGATCAGTCATATTTAGTGATAGTAGAGGAAGATATGTAAAACCTATTATTCCAAGAGGTAAAGTAAAAAGAATTGCTGTAGATGCTACTCTTCGAGCAGCTGCTCCTTATCAAAAATCAAGAAGATTAAGGAACCCAAATAAATCAATAGTTATTGAAGAAAATGATTTTAGGGCAAAGCTTCTTCAAAAAAAGGCGGGGGCTTTAGTAATTTTTCTGGTTGATGCTAGTGGTTCTATGGCTCTTAACAGAATGCAAAGTGCTAAAGGCGCAGTAATAAGACTTTTAACAGAGGCATATGAAAATAGAGATGAAGTAGCCCTTATCCCTTTTAGAGGTAATCAGGCAGAAGTTCTTTTACCACCAACAAGATCTATAACTGCAGCAAAAAGAAGGCTAGAAACAATGCCTTGTGGTGGCGGATCGCCTTTAGCTCATGGACTAACACAATCAGCAAAAGTAGCAAAAAATGCTCTTTCTACAGGAGATATAGGGCAAGTTATTGTTGTAGGGATTACTGATGGAAGAGGAAATGTACCATTAGGATTATCTTTAGGTCAAAATGAGTCTGCGGAAAAAGATAATGTAAATGATAATGTTGATTTAAAGCAAGAGGTTCTTGATATCGCTGCAAAATATCCCATGCTTGGGATAAAACTCTTAGTAATTGATACAGAGAGAAAATTTATTGCAAGCGGTTTTGGTAAAGAGTTGGCAGAGGCAGCTAAAGGGAAATATGTCCAACTGCCAAAAGCTACAGATAAAGCAATCGCAGCTATGGCTTTAAATGCTATAAATGAATTCTAAATATTACTTATGGATAAATTTCGTTAAGGAATTTTGAAAGTCCAATAGTTAAATCTCTTATAGACTTGGTTAATTCTTTATCTTTAGTCAATTTTTCAAAGTCATCGCTCATATCATCTATTTTGCTGGAGATGGATCTTGCAGTATTAATTGTCAACTTAATGTCATTAAGAGTTTCTTTGTCATCTACAGTAGATAAGATGTTATTCAAATGTTTAGCCGCAATTGTAATTTCTTTTATTAAAGGTTCAACTCTAAGTATTTCTTGTTTCGATAAATAAATTAATTCATCAAGGTTTTCTTGTGTTTTATCAAATTGATCCATTGACTTAACGATATTCTCAATTAAATTTTCTTGATTTGATTCTTTCAAAAGTTGACTTATTCTATTAGTTATATTTGAAAGACTTGATAGTTGTTTCCCAGTGATAATATCTCCCTGGCAAATGATTAATTTGTTATCGCATTTTTCGGATGTAGGCTTTGCGATGTTTTTAGGAATTTCCTTATCACTAGTTTCTAAAGCGACTTGTACATCTCCGCCCAGAAAAGAATTCGTCACTACCCTTGCAAATGCTGGCCTAGGTAGAATAATATCAGGATTATTTAAAACTACTTTTGCTTTAATTGATTCACTTGTAAACAAGATATCTTCTATTGATCCCACTAAAATTCCTCTGTATGTCACTGGAGATTTTTTTGATAAACCGCTTGCGTTGTTAAATTCAGCAAAGAGGTGCCAATTTTTTGAAGATAATCTTACTCCTCTTAGCCAAAAAGAAAAAAATGTAAATATTAAAATTCCTCCTAATAAGGAAAATCCAACTATTGAATCTCGTAAGCTTCTACGCATAATTGCTAAATGTCTTTGGGTTGCATTGGACCATCAAGTTTTCCATGCCTAAATTGAAATACATAGGGATCATTACTCTCCTTGAATTCATCGATTGAACCTCCCCATCTAAATTTGCCTCCGTAAAGCATTAAAACTTTATCTGAAGTCCTTTCTATAGTACTAAGAACATGGCTAACCACAATAGATGATCCGTTGGCTTTATCATTTGTCTTATTTATTAAATCTTCAATTCTTGATGAGGCAATTGGATCAAGGCCCGCAGTCGGTTCATCAAAAAGTAATAAAGGTTTAGTATTTGTATTAAGAGTTTGATCCGTAATTAAAGCTCTAGCAAAACTTACTCTTTTTTGCATTCCTCCGCTTAATTCATTTGGAAGTTTATTCTCAACATTAAATAATCCAACCTCAGCTAAACATTCACTTACGATTTCATGGATTAACTTTTTAGATAGGTTTTTATTTCTTTTAAGAAGAAAACCTACATTTTCTTCAATAGTTAAAGATCCTAATAATGCTGGGTTCTGAAAAACTAGTCTTACATCAGGAGGATTATTTTGATCTAACCTTAAATATTTCTGTTTCTCTCCAAATATTTTTAATTCTCCATCGGTAGGCAAAATTAGCCCTGCTAATATTTTTAATATAGTTGATTTGCCAGAGCCAGACGGGCCAACAATAGCTAATTTCTCTCCATCATTAAGTACAAAATTTATTTGATTAAGCACATTAACTTGCCCCCAGCTTATTGACAGGCTTGTTGTTTCAACTGCACGCTTTGATTTTTTCAAAACCTTTATTAAAGAAAAAGTTATCTTCTATTACATATTGCCTATTTTTAGGAATAAAAAAAAGGATGTAGTATTTGATTTATAATGAAAATATGTAGTTTTTTATTTGAGAAAAAATAATTTAAGAGGTTTTTAATGAATAAGCGTAAAAAAAGATTAAGAAGATATTATAAAAATTTTAAAAAGTCCAATTTTGTCTTTTTAGACAAGATTTTAAGAATTATGAGTTGGCTCTTGCCAGGACTGGTAATTAAAAGATGGATGATTACATCTGCGATAGGATTTTTGACTACATTATTAGGCCTAGCAATTTGGACAAATTTAAGGCCAATTTATTGGCTTATTGAAATATTTTTTTGGTTAATGACAGTTTTAACTAGAGTCTTGCCTGTTTCATTATTGGGACCATTAATTTTTGTTATTGGACTTTTATTAATAGGGATTGGGCAAAATAGAAGTATTAACTCTATTCAAAAAGCGCTTGTTCCAGAAAAAAATACATTTTTAGTTGATGCATTAAGAGTTAAGAGTAAATTAAAAAGAGGTCCTAATATTGTCGCAATTGGAGGAGGTACAGGTTTATCTACTTTATTGAAAGGCTTAAAAAATTACAGTAGTAATATTACAGCAATAGTAACTGTATCTGATGATGGTGGAAGTAGCGGAATTCTAAGAAAACAATTAGGTGTGCAGCCTCCAGGAGATATTAGAAATTGTTTGGCGGCCTTATCAAACGAAGAACCCATCTTAACAAGATTATTTCAATATAGATTTTCAGGAGGAAGCGGTCTAGAGGGTCATAGCTTTGGAAATCTATTCTTATCAGCTTTAACAACAATTACAGGTAGTTTAGAAAAAGCAGTTCAAGCCTCTAGTAAAGTTTTGGCAGTACAAGGTCAAGTTTTACCGGCAACAAATATTGATGTTATGTTGTGGGCCGAATTAGAGGATGGTGAAAGAATTTTTGGTGAAAGCAATATCAGCAAATCTAAAAAATTAATTTCTAGGATTGGTTACCTACCAGAAAATCCTTCTGCTTTACCGAGTGCGCTTGAATCTATAAAAGACGCTGATTTGATTGTTCTTGGGCCAGGCAGTCTTTATACTTCTTTATTGCCTAATTTATTAGTGCCAGAAATAGTAGATGCTTTATTAAAAAGTAATGCTCCCAAAATTTACATAAGTAATTTGATGACTCAGCCTGGCGAAACAGATGGGCTTGATGTTTATCAACATATCAAATCAATAGAAAAACAATTATCAAATTTTGGAGTTAATACTCGAATTTTTAACGCAATTTTATCCCAAGTTCAATTTGAAAAGTCTCCATTAATAGACTATTACGAGAGTAGAGGGGCAGAACCTGTCCAATGTAATAAAGAGAAATTATTATCTGAGGGTTATTATGTTCTACAGGCACCATTATATTCAAAAAGAATAACTCCTACTCTTAGGCATGATCCGAGAAGACTAGGAAGAGCAGTTATGTTTACATACCGTAAATTAAAGAAATTAAACTAATAAGCATCTTGAAGTTCATAGAAGTCTGGTTGAATATAGTCTTTCCTTAATGGCCATCCTCTCCAATCTTCAGGCATTAATAGTCTTTTAGGATTTGGATGATCAAGAAAATTTATTCCATACATGTCATATGTTTCTCTTTCTTGCCAATCACTTCCTTTAAAAATTTTATACAAACTAGGAATTGATAAATCAGAATCTCGTTTCAAGAAAACTTTTAACCTGACTTCTTTAATCTTTTCGATTTTTTGTAAATCATCAACAGTTATAAAATGATAGAAACTAACAAGATTTTTGCCTGGACCCTCATCATAGCCACCTTGACATTCAAGATAGTTGAAACCGTAATTTCTTAAAGCCGATACTGCTTCATATAATTTGCTAGGTTCTACAGAAATATTTTCTATTCCAATGTGATCATTAGCCAATGATTGATTTGGAATTCCATCTTTAGATAAAGATTGACTTACAAATCCTTCTTTTTCTATTGAAGCATCTGAGGATTTAGCTAAACCGTCTTTTTCCATTAAACTTGGTCTCTATTGATAATTTTAGTGTTTTCGCTGTTCTCAGATAATTCAATTATTTTTTCTTTATTGGAGGAAGAGATAACATTTGTTGAAGTTTTATTTAAATATTCACCAGTATTTTCAGAGAAAACAAGATTCATTTCGTGATCTAATGTTAAGTACCTGTGGGTTTGCTCTGTTTTTGTCCGTTCTAGAATTGATTCATCGCCAACTTTTTTTCTTAATTTTATTACAGCATCAAAGATTGCTTCTGGTCTTGGTGGACATCCTGGAAGGTAAAGATCAACAGGTATCAATTTATCAACACCTCGAACAGCGGTAGTAGAATCTGCGCTAAACATACCTCCTGTGATAGTACAAGCCCCCATTGCAATTACATATTTTGGTTCAGGCATCTGTTCATAAAGTCTTACTAGAGCTGGAGCCATCTTCATTGTTACTGTACCTGCAACTATTAATAGATCAGCTTGTCTTGGAGAGCTTCTTGGGACTAATCCAAATCTATCAAAATCAAATCTAGAACCAATTAGGGCAGCAAATTCAATAAAACAACAAGCAGTACCGTAAAGAAGAGGCCAAAGACTACTTAATCTGGCCCAATTATGAAGATCGTCTAGACTTGTAAGGATAATATTTTCACTTAAATCCGTAGTTACTTGTGGTGCCCCAAGCGGATTACAGGTTCCTTCTCTGATTTCTCTGATTGCTTTCGGGGATAATTGTTGGTTCAATTTTTTAACTCCATTCTAAAGCACCTTTTCTCCATGCGTAAGCCAAAGCGATAACAAGTATTGCAATGAAAATTAATGCCTCAATAAATGCTAACAAGCCTAATCTATTGAAGGCAACAGCCCAAGGGTAAAGGAATACTGTCTCTACATCAAATATAACGAAAACTAAGGCGAACATGTAATAACGAATATTAAATTGTATCCATGCTCCTCCAATAGGCTCCATACCAGACTCATATGTTAGTTTTCTTTCTCCACTTCTGCCTTTAGGAGCAACTATAAAATTAGTAACCAGAGCTAGTATTGGAACAGCGGCAGCAATTATCAGAAAACCTAGAAAATATTCATAGCCAGTTAATAAAAACATTTTAAAAATTAATTTTGAATAAAATTCGCTTAATTAAGCAAAATCTTTTAAAGTTCTTAAAGAACAATAATAAACCGTGAGTGAAAACATTCAACCAGCATCTGAGGAAAACAAAATAGTTGAGAATTTTGAGAAAGAAAAACTTCTTAAATACTCATCAGTAGTAGATTCTGAACAACCTACAATCAATTTAGAACAAAATAGATTCGAATGTAGAAGTTGTGGATACATTTATGATCCGTCTGAAGGAAATAAAAAATTAAATATACCCAAAAATACTCCATTTTCAGATTTAGATGGTAAAACATTTGCTTGTCCAGTTTGCAGAGCTGGAAAGAACTTTTATAAAGATATAGGTCCAAAATCTAAACCTAGTGGTTTTGAAGAAAATTTAACTTATGGATTTGGCTTCAATAGCTTGCCCCCTGGTCAAAAAAATATATTAATTTTTGGTGGTTTAGCATTTGCAGCTGCATGTTTCCTTTCTTTGTACTCTTTGCATTAATATATATAAATGAAAAAAATTTTTACAAGCATACCAAATCTTCTCTTAACCTTATTTCTCTGCTTTATTTTGAGCAGTTGTTCATCTACAGGAGTTAAGTTGAATGATGGTAGTCCCTGGGAAACAATTCAATTTGAAGATCAGGCGAATGTCTTAGATGTTGATTTTATAGATAATAAAAATGGTTTCTTAGTAGGTTCTAATAGACTTATTATGGAAACGAATGATGGTGGAGAAACGTGGGAAAAAAGAGATCTAGATTTGCCAAGTGAAGAAAACTTTCGTCTATTAGACATTGATTTTAAAGGTGAAGAGGGATGGTTGATTGGCCAGCCTTCATTAGTAATGCATACATTTGATTCGGGGAAAAATTGGACTCGTTTGTCCTTAGGTAATAAATTACCAGGGCAACCATATCTCATAACAACCGTTGATGATGGCATTGCAGAATTGGCCACGACTGCAGGTGCTATATATAAAACGACAGATAGCGGTGAATCATGGAATGCGAAAGTTGTAGATGCCTCAGGTTCTGGAGGGGTTAGAGATCTAAGGAGAAATACTAATGGAAATTATGTCAGTGTAAGTAGTTTGGGGAATTTCTTTTCAACACTTGATAATAATGATGATACTTGGGTCGCACATCAAAGAGCTAGTAGTAAAAGGGTTCAAAGCATTGGATTCAATCCTTCGGGGAATTTGTGGATGTTATCTAGAGGTGCTGAAATTAGGTTCAATGAAGAAAGTGAAGATATCGAAAGTTGGTCTAAACCTATAGTACCAATTTTGAATGGATATAATTACCTCGATCTAGGATGGGACCCTAATGGAGATATTTGGGCTGGAGGAGGTAATGGGACTCTTATTGTAAGCAAAGATAAGGGTAAAACTTGGAACTCTGATCCAATAGCTTCTTCATTGCCAACTAACTACATTAAGATTATCTTTCTAAATAAAGATCAAATTGACACTCAAAAGGGCTTTGTTCTTGGGGAGCGTGGTTACATACTTAAGTGGAAAGGATAAATTTAAATATGTATTTAAAAATAAAAAAAATCTTAATTTTGCATCAATTTAGCAACTGTCTGTAACCAAGCTCTTAATATCTTCGCAAACATATGATTTTACCTTGTAAGATCATAGAGTAAATAATTGTGATTATGGCCGCAGGATCAACGGGTGAACGCCCATTTTTTGAAATAATAACCAGTGTTAGATACTGGATTATTCACGCAGTAACACTTCCAGCAATCTTTATAGCAGGCTTTCTGTTCGTATATACAGGCCTAGCTTACGATGCGTTTGGAACTCCTCGTCCAGATAGCTATTTTCAAGCATCTGAATCTAAAGCCCCTGTCGTTACTCAAAGGTATGACGCTAAGTCTCAATTAGATTTAAGAACAAAATAAAAATGACTAATTCACAAGCTCCAATGCAGGCTGCAGAAGTCCGCGTTTATCCAATTTTTACTGTTCGTTGGCTTGCAGTTCACGCTCTTGCGATACCTTCAGTATTTTTCTTAGGTGCCATTGCAGCAATGCAATTTATCAGACGTTAACTTTATTCATTATGCAAGTAAACGAAAATCCGAACAAAGTTCCTGTAGAACTTAATCGCACAAGCCTTTACCTAGGTTTATTATCAGTATTTGTTTTGGGAATCTTATTTTCCAGTTATTTCTTCAACTAAATTAAAATCATGAGTAAATTAAAAGGCCCTGATGGCAGAATCCCAGACAGGTTGCCAGATGGCAGACCAGCAGTAGCATGGGAAAGAAGGTGGACTGAGGGAACTCTTCCACTCTGGCTTGTTGCCACAGCTGGGGGTATCGCAGTTATATTCGTTTTAGGAATATTTTTCTATGGTTCCTATAATGGAGTAGGTTCAGCATAAAATTCTTAAATTTTTAGGTTGTTTCTAATAATCTAAGATTTCAATAAGAATCTATAAATATCTCTAATTTTTCCTTTGTGGAATTAGGGATATTTTCTTTTTGGGTTATCAAGCCATCTTTTAATGAAAAATGAGACTTGCTTTTTGGTCTCTCTTTCTCAATAACTTTAGCCAATTCAGATATTATTTTATTAGCGACTTCAGTATTCGATCTAAGATTATCCAAAACCATCTCAACAGATACTTCTTGATGCGTTTCATGCCAGCAATCATAATCAGTAACCATAGATAATGAGGAATAAGCTATCTCAGCCTCTTTTGCTAATCTTGCCTCCGTATGATTTGTCATTCCTATTATCGAACAGCCCCAACTTCTATATAAATTGGATTCTGCTCGGGTTGAAAAAGCTGGCCCTTCCATTGCTAAATAAGTTCCTCCTCTATGTAATTGTCTCCCGCCAGGAATATGTTTTTCTCCAACTTCACCCAATATTCTGGATAAATTTGTACAAAAAGGATCCCCCATAGTGACATGAGCAACTGCACCATCATTAAAGAATGATGCAGGTCTATTTTGAGTTCTGTCTATAAATTGGTCAGGTACAACTATATCTAATGGTCTGATTTGTTCTTGAAGGGAGCCAACTGCTGATGGAGCGACAATCCATCTTACGCCTATTGATCTTAGAGCCCAAATATTAGCTTTATAAGGAATTTCAGTAGGATTTAATCGATGTGTTCTTCCATGTCTTGGAATGAACGCTATCTCTAAATTGCCAAGCTTATATACTCTTATTGAATCAGAAGGTTTACCATAGGGAGTATTGATTTCTATTTCTCTTAAATACTCTATTTGATCCATTGAGTAAAATCCGCTCCCACCTATTATGCCTAATCTTGAATGTTCAATTGGTAGTAAATGTTCTTTATTCATTTTGATTTAAATGACGTTTAATCATCTAGTACTAATTGGAGGAGGACATACAAATGTTCTTTTAATTAAGAAATGGTTAATGAGTCCGAAATTAATGCCAGAAATTCCTGTTTCAATTATATCCACAGATTCTCATTTGGTTTATTCAGCGATGTTTCCATCGGTGATTTCAAAATCAATTTCTTTAGAAGAAAGTTTAATTGATATAAGATCATTAGCAAAAAATGCAAAAGTATCTTTTATTGAAGAAGAAGTAAAAGATATTGATTTTAATTTAAAAAAGATTGTTTTAAGAAATAGACCACCAGTGAATTATTCGAAGTTGGTTCTTAATTATGGAAGTCAAACAAGAATTCCAAATGAATTTAAGTCACTAGTTAAAAATAAAAATGCTTTTCCAATTAAACCTTTTTTGAGGGCTTATGACTTAATACAAAAAGAGGACATTTTTGATTCAGTTAATGAACTTCCATTTGTAATTGTTGGGAGTGGCCTTGCTGCAATTGAAGTATCATATGCTTTGAGAAGAAGATGGGAAGGTAGATCCTTAAAATTATTATGTGATTCAAGAAAACTTAATAATATAATTCTAAAAAGTTTACGGAATTCAAATATTGATTTAGTTGAAAACCTTGATTTTGATTGCGGCAAGATTCTTTTATGTACTGGAAATACATCCCCTTTATGGGCACAAAAAAAATTATTTGATTCGGATTCTAATGGCAGGATAATCACAAATCAGAATTTGCAGTTGAAAAGTTTCTCTGGAATCTTTGCTGTAGGTGATTGTGCAGTTTTAGATTCAGCAAAAAGACCAGCATCGGGAGTTTTTGCAGTAAAAGTTGTAAATACATTAGTCCAAAATCTAAAAAAGGATATAGAAGGGGGATCATTAAAAAAGTGGTTTCCTCAAAGGTTCGGGTTGCAAATAGTTAATATATTTCCAAGCCATCATCCAAAGGCTTTTGCTATTTATCGCAATTTTGTTTTTGGTCCTTCTTTTCTTTTTTGGATTTTTAAGCATAAAATTGACCTGAATTTTATTAACCAGTTCAGATCAAAAAGGCTAATTATGAAAAGTAGTGGAAAAAATATTTCATTGAATGATTGCAGGGGATGTGCCGCTAAAATTCCTCAGATTGTTTTGAATAAATCATTAATAGATTCTAGTTTAGATTCTTTTGCTTCATCCCCTGAAGATTCAGTTGAGATCTATCAAAATGGTCAAGATACTATCTTACAAAGTGTAGATGGATTCCCTGCTTTGGTGAGCGATCCTTGGCTTAATGCGAAAATTACTACTTTGCATGCTTGCTCAGATTTGTGGGCATGCGGAGCAAAACTTACATCAGCGCAGGCTTTAATATCATTGCCAAAAGTTGAAAGGGAATTTCAAAGTTACCTCTTTTCTCAATCCCTTCAAGGGATTAAATCAACCGTTGAGGATCATGGAGGCGAATTACTTGGAGGTCATACTTTCGAGGCAAGAAGTTTGGTCAATAAACCTTATTCATTAGGAATAGATATTTCTTTAACTGTCCAAGGCATCTTAAAAAATGGAGCAAAACCATGGCTTAAATCTGGAATGAATGATGGGGACATTCTTATGATGTCTAGACCTCTCGGAGTTGGGATTTACTTTGCCAGTCAAATGCAAAATATTAATATTTTAGGTAGTTCTTCTGAAATAATTAATAATTTAGTACAGAGTCAGCAATATTTGATTGATGAAATTTATCTTTTTCAAGATCAATTTAAAGAATCATTAGTCAATGCTGCTACTGATATTACTGGATATGGATTTATAGGCCATCTTAAAGAGATGGTTGAATCATCTAATTTATATAGGGAAAGTAATAATTTAGAGCCTTTAAAAGTTTTTCTAGATTTATTAGCATTTAAAGCTTATCCTGGAGTATTTGATTTAATAAGAAAAGATATTAGAAGTACTCTCTTTGAATCTAATAAAGAAATTTTTGACACAATTTATGAAGGAAATCAGCAAAAAAGAATAATTAATTTCTTCAACGAAAATTCATTAGATAAAGAGACTTTTTACGAGAGAATATCATTACTATTGGATCCGCAAACATGTGGCCCCTTGTTGATTAGCTGCAATCGTAAATTTGAAAATACTCTAAAAGATAAATGGTACAAGGTTGGAGAAGTTGTAAAAATGTAATCAATTTCTATGCAATTTATCAATTTCTAAATATCTCAATCTTTTAATTTCTTTCCCCATTTCCTTCCCTGGCTCCCATCCTTCTTTTTTTAATGTTTCTCCATCTTTTTTAGATTTTATGGATTTGTAAATAAATAACCACTTAAACAAGTTACGCCAGTAAGGACCCCCATCACAAATTAATAATTTGACTGTTTCGTCATCAAGGTTTCTGTTCTCAATAAATTCTGTCCAACTTGATGCTGAATAATTTTTGTATTTATCTTCCTTGGTTTTTAATTTCTTTTTTATATTTAAATAATCTTCTAATATTTTCTTTTCACTATGATTTATCAAAAATCTTTGGCATGCTTTCTCTAAATTTTCTGCATCTTTTAACAAGAATAGGATGTAATTTCCATTCAAGCTCTTAATCCACTTTAGTCCTCTTAAAAACCTTTTATCGACTTTAATATTTTCATTTAAGATTGAGATAATTTCCCATTTATCAATTATTGAAATTACATTATTCAAGTTATCGTGTTTGTATATTTCAGCTAGTTCCATCCTTATTCGTATGCCGAGTGCAGGAGGGAAAATCATTTTCTGATGTGTTGCTGAACTTCTCCACGGCCATTGTTTAACCGTTTCTTGAGATTGTTTAAGGGAATTTCTTGAAATATTGAAATCTAACCTCGAAGCATATTTTGCACATCTAATTAATCTACTAGGATCATCTGAAATACTATTACTGTGAAGTAAGTTCAATTTTTTGCTTTTTATATCAGAAATTCCTCCATAAAGATCAAAGATTTTCCTTGTTGAGACCTCGAAGGCTATTGAATTTATAGTGAAATCTCTCCTCTTAAGATCCTCCTTAATTGTACTATTAGTTACTATTGGATTTACCCCTGGAGCAGAATAAATTTCTTTTCTTGCAGAAGCAATATCAATTTTATAGTCATTTATATTTATTTCCACAGTGTTGTATAAATGAAATTCCTTGATTAAACAAATCTCAACATTTACAATATTTTTTTTTATAAATTTTGCCAGAGAAATAGAGGAACCCTCAATAACAAGATCTATATCCACAGGTTCAGAAAAAGATTTTTTGTGGAATTTACTAACTAATAAATCCCTTAAATAACCGCCAACAAAAGCTACCTTAGTATTATTATGTGATTCTATGTATTTAGTAATTAGGTTATATAGATTAAATGGAATTTTGATTAATTCCCCATGTATATATTCAGAAATATCATTCATTAATTTTAACTTACATAACGAATTGGAGCTAATCTAGGATCTAGAATTTTACTCCCTTTATCACCAAATTTTACCGCTAAAGATATTTTTTCACCGCTCCCAAAAATATGTATTATCTCACCTTTCCCAAATTTTGAGTGAATTAGCTTATCTCCAACTATCCAGCTTTTCCCTTTACTTGGTCCTGAATATAATTTCCTTACTGCATTTATTGGTTTGTTAACAAATTCATTTGGATTGTTTCGATCAACTCTTGTTAAACGATCAAGGTGCCAATCTCTTCTGATTGAAGCACCACCAGTCTGAGGTAATTCACCATCCATTAAATCTTCAGGTATTTCCGAAAGAAATATTGAAGGAATTGTTGCTTCACGCATTCCACCCCATAATCTTCTTTCTCTAGCATGACTTAAGAAAACTCTTTCTTTTGCTCTAGTAATACCTACGTAGCATAATCTTCTTTCCTCCTCCAGCAGTGAGGGAGTATCTATTGATCTATGACTCGGGAATAGACCTTGTTCTAGTCCAGTTATAAAAACATTTTGAAATTCTAAACCCTTACTATTGTGCAGAGTCATAAGAGTTACAGAGTTGGGATTATTTTTCTTCGTATCATTATCAGTTGTTAAGGCCGCTGTAGAGAGAAATCCCTCTACATCTCCATTTTCTGTCTCTTCTTCATATTGAGTAGCTGCATTAATTAGTTCTTGTAAGTTATTTCGTCTTTCTTCAGATTCTTCAGTCCCACTAGATAGCAAGTCACTTAAATAGCCACTTTTTTCTAAGATTAGTTGTAGTAGTTGAGCAGGGCCTGAATTTTCTAGATAACAAAGTAGATCATTCATCACTTCAGTAAATTTTTTAATTCCTTTTGATGATCTGCCTATTGTTTCTTCAAGACTTTGCTTATCATTAAGAATCTCCCATAATGGAATATTTAATCTGTTAGATAGGTCATTAAGTTTTTGAATAGTAGTCTTACCAATCCCTCTTCTCGGAACATTTATGATACGCAAAAGACTAACGGTATCTGACGAATTAACAAGAACTTTCAAATAGGCTATTGCATCTTTAATTTCCCTTCTATCATAAAAACGCAATCCTCCGAAAATTGTATAGGGAATGCGCCACCTTACAAGAGATTCCTCTAATACTCTTGACTGAGCTCTTGTTCGATATAAAATTGCAAAATTTCTCCAAATTGGGTTTTGATTATAATTATTGAGTGCTTTTATTTTATTGGTAATTGCCTCTGCCTCAGAAATTTCATCATCACAGTTGAGTAACTTTAAAAGTTCTCCTTTTTCTTTAGTAGCCCTTAAAACTTTGTCAATTCTTTCAGAGTTGTTTTCAATTAATGAGTTTGCAGCATCAAGGATATTAGAAGATGACCTATAATTTTCTTCTAATTTGATTAAAGATGATTTTGTATCGTCATGAATTGTAGTTTTAAAATCGTCTTGAAAACCAATTAGAATTCTGAAGTCAGCTGCTCTGAAACTATAAATACTTTGATCAGCATCACCTACAACAAAAATTGAACGATCTTCCCAATTAAAGAAATTTTTTGGTTCAGTATTTCCAGCCGTAATTAATTTTATAAGTTCATATTGTGTTCTATTTGTATCTTGATATTCATCAACTAGGATATGTTTAAATCTTTTGTGCCAGTAATCTCTTACTACATCATTTTGCCTCAATAAGAAAACAGGCAAAAGTAGAAGATCATCAAAATCTAAAGAATTATTTTTTGAAAGCGAAATCCTATATCTCTTGTAGGCTTCTGCAACTGTTTTGTCAAAATTATTATTTGCTTTTTCTAAAAGATCATTGGAAGTTAGGCATTGATTTTTAGCATTACTAATTAATCTTTTAATCTTTTTGGGATCATATCTTTTGGGATCAAGATTCATTTCTTGACTGATAATTTCTTTTACTAATGTCTGAGAATCTGTTTCATCGTAAATTGAAAATTGCCTTGTCCATCTTAATCCTTCTGGGTCATTATATTTTTCAATATCGTATCTGAGAAGTCTTGAAAATAAAGAATGAAAGGTGCCTATCCAAAGGTTCTGAAGCCTCTCTTGGTGAACGTTTGTTCTTAATTGATTTTGATCAATTTCTTTGAGAGTTTTCCAAGGCTGACCAAATTGATTAAAAGCTAATTCTTGGGCTAGAAGAACCTCTAATCTTGCTTTCATTTCTTTAGCAGCTTTGTTAGTAAAAGTGACTGCGAGAATGTTATAGGGATCTATAGAGTTATTTTCAATAAGATTTGCAATTCTGTGGGTAAGAGCTTTTGTCTTTCCGCTGCCTGCACCTGCTACAACTAATAGTGGTCCATAAACATGTTTTACTGCTTGAAGTTGCTCATTGTTTAAAGACTTAAAAAGAAAATTGTTAGTTTGAGACACTTTTGGAAGGGTTTTTCAAAAAATCAGACTTTACTTATGAGGTTCAGATTCAGTTTCTAGGTTTTCTAACGCTTTTTTTAAATTTATAAGTTCATTATTATTATTAATTATTTCTTCAAATTTATTTTGAGGCATTCTTAATTTCATACTACGGTCAATAATTTCTTTTTCCAATCTCTTTTTATATGAGGAAATAAGTTTCTTCGATAATTTTAAATCTTGTTGATCCAAAACTTTATTAAAAATTATTATCATATTAGCGGAAAAAAAATTTTTATTTGAATTATTTCAACTATCACTTTGGAATGCAGTTATTAATTAAGAAGCGTTGCATTAATTTTGAAATTATATTGTTTTAACTAGCTTTGTACTAACCTTAAAATCTAACTTTAAATTTTTTACTTCAGGAATGTCAGTTTCAAAGAATAATCAATTATTGTCCGCTGATAACAAACTAAATGATTTAAGTAATATAAAACAATTTATTAATAGTGCAAATTCTAGATTAGATGCAATCACCTCAATAACCAATAATTCACATGCAATTGCAGCAGATGCTGTAACAGCAATGATTTGTGAAAATCAAGATTCAGTTAATTCACAAATATCTTTAAATACAACTAACAAGATGTCCGTTTGTTTAAGAGACGGAGAAATAATCTTAAGGATTGTTGCTTATCTTTTAATTTCTAATGATGAATCAGTTTTAGAAAAAAGTTGTTTGAAGGATCTCAAAAATACTTATCTCGCTCTTGGGGTGCCTTTAAGAAATGCAAGAAGGGTTATTGAACTAATGCGAGATGCAACAATCTCTGATTTAAATTCAACAGTTAATAATATGCTAGGAAAGAAAGGCTTTCTTCCTGAACTAATATCTGAAACAGAGTTTCAATTTGAAAGGATACTTAATCTTTTAAACTAGCTAAATTCCTTATCTCTGAAGTATGGGAGGTCTGTATCAAGGAGTTATTGTCTAGATTTCTAATAGTAGAAAATCTGGATCTTATGTGAGTGGATAAAAAGGAAATTCTTTCTTCGGAAACTTTTGATTTGTAGATGGTTTTAATATGTAAGTTATTTTGTTCATCAACAAAATAATTGGATGATGTAATAAAGGATTCTGTATAACCTTTATTTCGTAAAACAATTCCTGAATTTTCATCCTTGGGTAAAAATATCAAAATAGTTTCATCTCCTTCACTCATATCATCTTCTTCCCAATCACTAATAGCTTGCCATTTTATAGAAATGGCTGTGTTCTCTAGGTTTAAACTTAATTTGTTATTTTTAAAAATTTCAATAACTTTTTTATTTTTTGAGTTGATATTTCTTATATATATTTTACTAGTTGAGTTTTCAAATTCCTGAAAAGCTAAAGTATGAGTACTTCTTATGGATTTCCACTCTCCTATACTTTGATCGATGAATTGATCAATTGTTTTTAGATTCTTCGTCAAGTTTATCTTCTACGGAATGATTTTCTGCTTTTTGAATCATTCTTACCATTGAATCCACCATTAATCTCTTTGCAGAAGTTACTTTTAATCCAGAAGGAGTGGTTGATATTTGTTCTCCAGGACGATCATGTGAAGTTGGTCTAAATGGAGTCATATAAGAACTTTAAAAAATTAATCGATTCCTATTCTTGCATGAATTCTTACTCATATAGTTGTTGTTTGCAAAAATGTTATATCTCTATTCTTTGATTAAAAAATTTTTAACTGTTTTGTTATTTAGGAATTTTATTTTTTGCTAATCCTGAAATAGTAGCTAATGCAAACATTCCTAAAAGAGCTACTCCCAGAAATAATCCTGCTCCCTGACTAACACCAGCTCCTACAGCTACTAGTATAGAATCACTGATCAGAAGACTTATTATTAATGCTGGAGTGAATATTTTCCAGCGAGTTCCTCCAATACCAATTGCATAGCTTAGAAAATCAAAAAGGCCAGTCATTAGTAAGCCTGTCATTAGAAAGAAATTTTCTTCTAGTTGGTTTTGATTAAAACTTTCAATTTTTTTCATTGCTTTTACGCCTACTAAATTCCTTACAGGGACTCGCCCATAATTTCTTGCAATAAAGAAAGCAGCTTGGCAAAAAACGATATCAGAAAAGATTATTGTCATGTAACCTTTTTGAAATCCTAATAATGAACCGGCTAGCAGAGAATAAGCTGAACTTGGAAGAGCCGGTAAAATAATACTTACTCCTCTTAGTATGAAAATTCCAAAAGGGGCCCAAATTCCCATACTTTCTATTTTGTTCCTTAGGGGTTCAATTCCATAATTTTGAATTAAAAAAATCAATACAACAAATATTGCGATAAAAAAAACTACTGAGAGAAATTTCTGTATTTTATTCATTATTGTTTAGTAAATTTATTGGGAGTAATTTCTTAATTTAATATTTGATTGTATCTATAATAGAAATACTAATCAATAAAAATTTTTACAAATTTTTAATCTTATATTTACTCCCGATAAAAAATTTTTGTATTTCATAAGTATTCATGATTGATTCTAAGAATAAAGTTAATCCAATATTTATTAGAAATTGCATTGGTTTAGTCCTTTTGATAATAGTTTCCATGTGTATTTCAATAAAACAATTAAATGCGTTGCCTCATGAATGGGTTGGAGTTCCTAAAAGTGAATATGGAGAACAATTATGGGATAGACAAAGTATTAAAAGGAATGAGGATGGTTCTGTGAGAGTATTGAGTAAATATATTCCCAAGACAAAAAGTGAAATTACTAAGGATATTCTCTACACAATGGATATTAATTGTTTTGAAAAATCATTTAGAGACGTTGATGTCTCTATAGATGAAGTAAATAAAAATTTAAATGATTTAGCTGATTGGCAAGATCCAAATGGAGATAAACTGATTTTGGGTGTTATTGGTCAAGTCTGCAGAGTCGAAAACTAAAAATTTTCAATTATAAAAAATAAAATTACGTAAAAATCACGAGTCCTCTATGTCTTAAAAGTATAAAACCCCGTCTAGGACAGGGTTATAAAGGTGCCAGGACCCAGATTTGAACTGGGGACACGGCGATTTTCAGTCGCCTGCTCTACCAACTGAGCTATCCCGGCTCCAACCTATATACTTTAAATTAAGATGTGTAGTTTGTGAAACCCTTTTCATTAAAAATTTTATATCTTTATCAAACATCAAAAATTATTTTTTTGAATTAATTGCTAATAAGGCAGTACCAAAAGAAGTGGTTTTATTACATGAAACTATTGGTATATTTATAATTTTTTCTCTTATTTTTCTCCACTGAGGGTTTTTTGAACCTCCACCAATAGTAATAATTTTTTTGGGAAGTGAACCTGTTAGTTTGCCTAGTTCTTCCCATCCTTTTAATTCGATCTTAGCTAGCCCCTCAAATAATGCATGTAAATAAAGTGAGTCGCTTACTGGTCTGGGACCAAGTATCGGCTCTAAATTAGAATTATTAACAGGAAATCTCTCTCCTTTACTATTCAGAGGTAAAAGATCCAAAGAAGTGTTTTCAGATGGATTAATTTGTCGACTGAGTTCCTTTATTTCTAAATCAGAAAAGAACTTAGACAAGATGCCGCATCCAGCATTTGATGCTCCTCCACATATCCAATCATCGTTTACTCTATGGATTGTAATGCCCTGTTTTTTTATAGGGTTATCAATAATTTTTTTAACCACAATTGTTGTTCCTAAAACTGTGAGACCATCTTCTTTACCTAAACCTGCAGCTATTAAACCTGCATTAGAGTCAGTGGTGCCCGAGGTTAATATTAATTTCTTATTTAAGTTAAATCTCTTTGATAAATCAGAATTTACTTGTCCAATATTTTTTCCACTTTTTACTATATGAGGTAGGCATTTTTGCCATGAAGTATTGAGATAGCCTTTTGGCCACGATTCTTTTTTTAGATCCCAACCAAGTTTTAGATTATTACCTTCTTCTCCATGAGTCCAATCTTTTAAAAACCAACCAGTGATCCAATCAGATTGATGTCGTAAAAGTATATTTGTCCCATATTTATCTATTAGCTTTAATGCTTTAGCAAGACTACTGTATGGAGTTCGCAGATGATCTTCTCCAGAAGTTAAGGAGTCAAGAAGGATCTTATGTTCAATACATGCTTGGTCATAGGGTATTGCTTCTCCCATCGGATCTCCTCGTAAATTGGATGCTATTAAAGTTCCTGAGGTGCCAGAGATAGCCAATTTATTAAGGTTAGTTTTTACCTCAATAGGTAAATTAATTAAGAGATTTTCACAAGCATTGATCCAAGAATTTGGATTTTTAAAGCCGTATGAATAAGTTACTGAATTTGAATATACTAATTTTTTATGAAGATTAATTATTGATATTCTTGCACCACTCGTTCCAAAATCTAAACCTCCATAAAAATTATCAGGCATAGAAAAAATATTTATAAAAAGATTTTGGAAGCCTCTATTAATTTGGCTGCTTTTTCTTCTACGTTTTCCCAGGGCAGCTCAAGATCTCTTCTGCCAAAATGTCCATAAGATGCAGTCTTTCTAAAAAATTTTCCTCCCATTTTTTTTGGTAGATTTCTTAAGTTAAATTCTTTTATTATTGCTGCTGGTCTTAAATCAAAGTGCTCTTTAATTAGCTCAGTCAAATTAGCTTGTGAAATAACACCAGTATCAAAAGTTTCCACGAGAATGGAAATTGGTTTTGCAACTCCAATTGCATAACTTAATTGTACTTCTGCTTTTTTTGCCAATTTTGCCTTAACTATACTTTTAGCTACATAACGTGCTGCATAAGCGGCTGATCTATCTACTTTTGTGGGATCTTTACCAGAAAATGCCCCTCCTCCGTGTCTTGCATATCCACCATAAGTATCTACAATAATTTTTCTACCAGTGAGCCCAGCATCTCCTTGAGGTCCACCTACGACAAATTTTCCCGTGGGGTTTACTAGAAATCTTGTTTCGCTAATGTTTGGTTTGATTTCTAAATCTTCAGTAGCAGGAATTACAACATGTGTCCATAAATCTTCTTTTATTCTTTGACGAATTTCTTCTTCATTTGTTACTCCATCAATCTCAGGATTATGTTGAGTTGAAATTAAAATCGTATTAATAGAGACTGGTAAACCTTTTTCGTAATTAATGCTTACTTGAGTTTTACCATCAGGGAGTAGATAATTAAGGACTTCTTCATGCCTCACTTTGGCAAGTTGAATGGCTAATCTATGAGCTAAGCTAATCGGTAAGGGCATTAATTCAGGCGTCTCATCGCATGCATAGCCGAACATTATGCCTTGGTCACCAGCTCCGGTATTATCTTCTAAATCATCGTTAACATCATCTGCATCGTTTACTCCTTGTGAAATATCTGGTGATTGTTCATCAAGTGCTACTAAAACAGCACAACTATTTGCGTCAAAACCACCTGCTCTATAGCCTTCATATCCAATTTCTTTAATTACATTTCTAACTAGTTTTATGTAATCGACTTTTGCTTTTGAAGTTATTTCTCCAGTAAGTAGACAAAGACCCGTGTTAACGACAGTTTCGCAGGCAACTCTACTTTCTGGATCTTCTGTTAATAAAGCATCTAAAACTGCGTCACTAATTTGATCACATATTTTGTCAGGATGACCTTCAGTTACGGATTCAGAAGTGAAAATGAAATCACTCATTTAAAAATAATTTTGAAATTAGACTTTATCCTAAATTAGACTATCGTTACAAATCAATTATTGTAAATTAAAAAATACTTGTACGAGAATAATGAGGCTTAAGTTCCGATATTTATGCACAAAATAAATAAGTGAATTTATACTCCTTCAGCTGAAGCTGTGGGCATCTCTTCGTTATCGTCAGTTTGTTCAAATAACATTTGTTTGTATTTTGCAGCCATTTCTTCAGCTTTACTAAAAACTTTCTGAGGGTCAGTTAGCATATCCCCTGGTTCAGGTTCAAGTGCTTTAGTAGATAATGAAATTCGTCCTCTTTCAGAATCGAGGTCAATTATCATAACTTTCATTTGGTCATTCACATTTAAAACATTATGGGGCGTCTCAATATGTTCATGACTAATCTCAGAAATGTGCAATAGACCACTTACTCCTCCAATATCAATAAAGGCTCCATAAGGTTTAATACCTTTTACCGAACCAACAACAACTTCGCCTACCTCAAGTCGGTTCATTTTTTTCTCAACCAAAGCTCTTCTATGACTTAGTACTAATCTATTTCTTTCTTCATCAACTTCAAGAAATTTTAAAGGTAAATATTCACCTTCTAAGTCATCTTTGATTTTTCGAGCGCTTATATGAGAACCTGGGATAAAACCTCTCAAGCCCTCAACCCTAACAAGAGCTCCGCCTCTGTTTGTTGCAAAAACTTCAGAATATATAGTCGCATCTTCTTTTTGTAGTTGTCTAACCCTTTCCCATGCTCTTTGATATTCAATTCTCCTTATAGAAAGTGCTAATTGGCCATCTTCATTTTCCTCACTCATTATGAAAAATTCTCTGCTTTCTGAAGGCTGTAAAACATCATTTAGTCCTTCAACTCTGTTTATTGAAACCTCTTGAACAGGCATAAATGCAGCTGTTTTTGCTCCTATATCTATCATTGCCCCTTTTGGTTCTAGAGCAAAGACGGTTCCTTTTACTAGATCTCCAGGCTTAAAGTTGTAATCATATTTGCCCAAAAGTGAAGCAAATTCTTCTTGTGTGAATCCTGCATTATCAAAATCTGTATTTGTCCTGCTAGAGGAAGAATCAGCTGAAGGGATATCGTTCTTTTCGAATGATAAATCTTCCTCATTTTGAGATACTGAATTATTATCTAATTCAGAAGAATTTTTAATTTCTTTATCTTCAGAAAGTTCTTTAATGGTTTGGGAAGAATTTTCGTTCATTTTTTACATCGCAGACTACCTAAGGTAGTTAGAAAGGAATGCTATTGGCCTGCAAACTAATAGCACAATATATTTGTGTTATGTATTCTACACTTTAAGATGCTGAATTTTATAAAATTGAAGCTAATTGGCTTTTTGAATTTCCTTTTAAAGATTCAAGAGTAGAAATAAAATCTTTTACCCCGTTAAATTTTCTGTAAACTGAGGCGTATCTTATATAAGCCACTTCGTTTTCTTTTCTAAGGTTTTTAAGTATTAACTCTCCAATTTGGGAAGATTTAATATCTTTGTTGGAGTCTTGTATGATTTGTGATTCAATTCCATCTACAAAATTTATAATTGATTCACTCGTAAAGTTAGTTTTTTCACAAGCTCTTGATATGCCAGTAAATAATTTTTGTTTATCAAATAATTCTCTGCTCCCATCTTTTTTAATAACTGAAACTGGCATTGTTTCAACTCTTTCATAAGTTGTAAATCTGAAGCTGCAGTTTAAACACTCTCTTCTTCTTCGAACACTTTTACCACTATCAGCAGATCTTGATTCCAAAACTCTGCTATCTGTGTTTTGACAGGTTGGACACTGCATGTAGTGAAATAAGTTGAACCTTAACTCTAATACTAGAGTAATATTTTAATTATGAAAAGTAAAAAAAAACCCCTTGAAACAAGAGGTTTTTTAAAATTTCATTTTCTATCAACTTTAGGAGGATCTCTAAAGGCGACAGCAAAGAATAGAGTAACAACTGCGAGAGTTAAAATAAGAACGTAAGCAAAAGCTTCCATAAGATTAATTAATAAAGTTTAGTTTAAACCCTTCCTGGGATTCTTCTTGTGGTTTCGTCACCAAGCTTCTTAAATAAACCAAATTCAACTTGGTCTCCAATCTCAGCGTCAATACCAGCAAAGGAATTTCTGTAAAGAGTTCTTGAAGCATGCCACCAGTGGCCAAATAAGAATAGCAATCCGAAACATAGATGAGCATATGTAAACCAAGCTCTAGGGGAACTTCGGAATACACCGTCAGATTTATAAGTTTCTCTGTCAAACTTGAATGCTTCTCCTAATTGTGCCTTTCTGGCTAATCTTTTGACTACTGCAGGATCAGTAAATGTTTGACCATTTAAGTCTCCTCCATAGATAGTGGCAGTAATCCCAGTTTGTTCAAATGAATACTTCGCTTCAGCTCTTCTAAATGGAATATCGGCTCTTACATTGCCTTCTTTATCTTCAAGTATCACTGGGAAGTTTTCAAAGAAATTAGGAATTCTTCTAACTTCTAAATCGTTACCTTCCTTATCTTGAAAAGCAATGTGCCCTTGCCATCCAGTTGGTAATCCGTCTCCATTAACGAGAGCTCCGACTCTGAATAATCCTCCTTTAGCAGGACTATTTCCAACATAATCGTAGAATGCTAGTTTTTCTGGGATTGATGCATATGCCTCTTCTTTAGTGGCACCATTATCAATAGCAGTTTGAACCCTTCTATTAATTTCAGTTTTGAAATAGCCAGAGTCCCATTGATATCTGGTAGGGCCAAATAACTCTACTGGAGTTGTTGCTGATCCGTACCACATTGTTCCTGCAACAACAAAAGATACAAAAAGTACAGCGGCTAGAGCACTGGCTAGAACTCCTTCAAGGCTTCCAAGTTTAAGAGCCTTGTACAGTCTTTCTCCGGGTCTATTGGTAATATGAAAAATCCCCCCAATGATCCCCATAAGTCCAGCGGCAATGTGATTTGCAACTATTCCTCCTGGATTGAATGGATTAAAACCATCTACTCCCCAAGAAGGAGCAACAGGCTCTACATGACCAGTTAAGCCATATGGATCAGACACCCAAATACCTACGTTTGCACAATGAAATGCTCCAAAGCCAAAACATGTAAGTCCAGCTAAAAGTAGATGAATTCCGAATATTCTTGGTAAATCTAGAGCAGGCTCGCCTGTTCTAGAGTCTTCCCATAATTCTAAATCCCAGTATGTCCAGTGCCAGATAGAGGCCAACATCAATAGTCCACTAAAGAATATGTGTGCTGCTGCTACCCCTTCAAAACTCCAGAATCCAGGATCAACTCCAGTAGCACCGGTAATATCCCATCCGTTCCAACTACTTGTGATACCTAGTCTTGCCATGAATGGCATAACGTACATTCCCTGTCTCCACATTGGATTGAGAACAGCATCAGAAGGGTCAAAAATGGCTAATTCATAAAGAGCCATAGAACCGGCCCAGCCGGCTAATAATGCAGTATGCATAAGATGCACAGCAAGTAGTCGACCTGGGTCATTAATAACTACTGTGTGAACTCGATACCAAGGCAATCCCATCGGTTAATTTCTAGTAACTATGCTGAATAAACAGCTAAACATCACGATAGTAAGGGTTTTTTAGCCTTTGAGGGATTTTTGTAAATAAATTTATTTTCTTGCAAAAATTGGTCAAATCAGTTTGCAGGACTGCGTTTACAAGGAATTTTTTACCAAAAATTGTTAATATTTTGGTCACAATTCTCAAAGTAAATCGCCAAAATAGGAAAAATAACAAAAAAAAATGGCAACTATTAGATTTATCCGTGAGGATTTAGAGGTTAAATGCAATCCTGGTGAAAATTTAAGGGAACTAGTAATGAAAGAAAACTTAAAACTATATGGATTAAAAGGAATTTTAGGAAATTGTGGAGGAGCAGGACAGTGTAGTACTTGTTTTATTTCAGTTGAAGGAGGAAACAAAAACTCTTTAAGTCCTCTTACTTCTGTTGAAGAAGAAAAACTCAAAAATAGACCAGAAAATTGGCGACTTGCCTGCCAAACATTAATAAAGTCCTCTGCAGTAATTTTAACAAAACCACAATCTCCTCCCTCAAATTTAGGAGAACTTAAAAAAGTTAGTGAAAATAAAAAATTACCTCGCTAAATTGTTTAAGACTGTTAATCAGTTGATAAAATTTGTTGATTTTTCCACTTTATTTCAATTTATATGTCTATAGTCTTAATACTTAAATAGAACTGTCAATTAAATGGAAACAACCAATTTTGGATTCATAGCTAGTCTTCTTTTTGTTGGAGTCCCAACAATTTTCCTCATAGGTTTGTTTATTTCTACACAAGATGGAGAAAAATCAAGCTTCTTTTCAGACTCTGGTAAAGGTAAACTTGGGCCAAAACGTTAGAACCTTCATAAATGCTAAGCATTTCTGTTGAAGAATTTTTATCTTGGAAAAAAAAACAACTTTCTAAAGGAGGAGATTATCAATCTTTTGCTTTTCTTATTGACTGTATAGGTGGTATATCAAATAGTCATCTAAACTTGTTGAAAATTAATCCTGTAGGTGACTTATATATAAAAAAAAACTTGGACTACTTAGGTTCTATTTGGGAAGATCATTTATTATCTTCGACACCTATCCAATACCTATGTGGGATAACTTTTTGGAGAGATTTAAAATTAAAAGTAACAGATAAAGTACTTATTCCCAGGCCAGAGACCGAACTTATAGTTGATATTGTTTTCGAGATATTTGGAAAAAATTCACAAAAATTATTTTTTGCCGAATTGGGAACTGGATCAGGTGCTATTAGTATTGCTTTGGCATTAGCTTATCCATTGTGGGAGGGTATAGCAACTGATATTGATCAAGATGCATTAGAAATAGCCACTGAAAATTTTATAGATTCTTCTGAACAATCAAATTTGAGATTTTATTGCGGTAATTGGTGGACTCCCTTTGAAAGTTTTAAAGGCAAATTAGATCTTGTTATTTCAAACCCGCCATATATTCCTGGAGATATTTATGAGAAATTACCCGAAGAAGTAAAAAAATTCGAACCAAAGTTAGCTTTAATGGGCGGTTATGATGGTTTAAAACATATCAGGGAAATAATTCAAAAAGCACCACTATTTTTAAGAGATAAGGGCTGGCTTATATTAGAGAATCATTTTGACCAAGGTAATAAAGTAAAAGAGCTGCTTACTAACAATGGATTTACATTAGTAGAAATTGTGAAAGATCTTTCAGGTGTTGGTAGGTTTACTATTGGAAGATATAAATAAATTATTATTGTTAATAATCTAAATGAATTTAATAGATTGTAAATCTGCTTTGAAGAGGCTTGACAGTGGCTTGCCTGTAATTTTTCAGACGGACACTCTTCCTGCAATTGGATGCTTGCCAAGATTTTCAAAAATTATTTATGAGTTTAAAAATAGAGATAGAAATAAACCCTTAATTCTTATGGGATCAGAACACAAACAATTAATTGATTATGTTCATGAATCAGCTAAGGAAGATTACGAAAATATAGCTGCAAAATATTGGCCTGGAGCTCTGACAATGGTTATTCCTTGCTCAAAAAGACAATCTGAAATTCTTACAAGTAGCGATTTTACGATTGGGTTAAGAATCCCAAATTCATGTACTGCTCAATCTCTTATGAAAGAAACAGGCCCATTGTTAACTTCGAGTGCGAATATATCAGGCTCCACGGGATCAATTACAGCTGAGGGAATTGCTTTAGACTTTCCCTCTGTAGATATTCTAGGACCTGTTCCTTGGGAGAAAGGTAGTGGAAAAGCAAGTACCATAATATCTTGGGAAAATAATCGAAATTGGAGGCTGATTAGACAAGGAGAGGTATTAATTAAGGAATTGAATTAATGTTTTTATTATTATTTTTTGTTTTATTGATTCAATTTTTGACTTTTTGGATATTTGAACCTTTTGCATCTTTTGTAGAGTATGTTCTTGAAATAAGACTATTGCCTTTTATTTTGTTATTAGGTTTGATTTTTTTGTTTTCAGGAAAAAATATTGAACGGAATTAAATATACAAAATGCCGGCTAACAGATTTGAACTGATGACCTTCGCTTTACAAAAGCGCTGCTCTACCGCTGAGCTAAGCCGGCGTTGTTTCTATCTTACAATTAAGGAGGATCAATTATTAGTATTTTTTTTGCTTTTTAAAATTTATTACTTTTTGAGATCTTTATCACTTTTATCATTTTTTTTGAACTGTATTTCCCCTGAAAGAGTTCTTTTAATAGGTAAATTGGCTACTAATGCTGTCATTCTATCCTCCGTTTCTAAACTTACTGCTACCTCTTCAAAGTCAATCTCAACATATTTAGCAACAACATCAAGAATTTCTTTTCTCATTTTATCCAGAAGGTCAGTTGTTAAGGAACTCATATCAACTCGATCATGAGCGAGTACAAGTTGTAATCTTTCTCTAGCTGTATTCGCACTAGCCGTTTCTCTGCCTAGTAACTTATTTATAAGATCTCTGAGTGTCATCATCTTAAAAAACCTTTGTTTGCATTAATCTCATAAATCTATCTTTAAGGCTTTTGCCTTCATTCTTTGGGTCAATAATGGGTATATCCTTCCCTGTAAGTCTTTGAGATACATTCAAATAGCATTTTTTTGCAGGAGATTTACTGTCTGTAAGGGTTAGTGGCTCTCCTCTATTTGTACTTATTATTACTTGTTCATCCTCTAAGACAATACCTAACAAAGGTAAAGAAAGAATCCCTTGAACATCATCAATAGATAGCATTTCTTGACTAGCCATCATGTTAGGGCGAACTCTATTTATAACAAGCTGGATAGGCTCAATATCAGATGTATTAAGAATCCCTATTACTCTATCGGCATCACGTACTGCAGATAATTCTGGGTTAGTAACAACAATGGCTTCTTTACAAGCTGCAAGGGCATTTTTGAAACCATCTTCTACTCCCGCAGGACAATCAACTAAAACAAAATCAAATTTTTCGCTAAGCATGGAGCTAATTTTTTTCATATCTTCGGGCTTCATCCAATCCAGCATCCTAGGATCTCCAGCGGGTAAAAGAGCAAGATTAGGTTCCTTTTTGTGTCTAACCAATGCTTGGTCAAGACGACAATTTTTGTCTAAAACATCTTGAGCAGTATAAATAATGCGATTTTCTAATCCTAGAAGAAGATCTAAATTTCTTAATCCAAAATCAGCATCTAATACAGCAGTGGATGCTCCGCTGTTAGCAAGTGCTATGCCAAGATTTGCGGTTAAAGTGGTTTTGCCAACCCCACCCTTTCCTGAACAAATTAATATTGTGCGAGTATTGTCCGCCACGAATTTAAGGATTTTTCAAATAATAAGGCTACTTTCAGAAAGTTAAATATTTTAAAGATTAAGTAATTCTTAAATTTATCAATTTTGAATTAATTTATTTCAAATCCTTGATTAATTTTAACTTTCTATTATGTAAGGCTTGATCATTATTGTTTGATTCTCTATGACTGCAATTTCAGGATAAGACGTTTTGCGCATATCCTTTGGGCCAATAGCTATCACATCAGCTATTCTTAGTTGTAAGGGGTTTAAATAAAGTGATGAAATAGAGGCATTATTATTTCCACCCCTACCTGCGAAGGCGATTCCTAGTAGTTTGCCCCAAACGTGAATATTTTTTTTTGCGAAAACTATTGCTCCGGGATTAACGTCTCCAATAATGCAAAGGTTTCCATTTGAAGATATTCTATCTCCTGATCTTACTGTCCCTTCGTGAAGAATATCGTCTTTTTTGGAATTTACTATAAGCAACTTATTTTTAACCTCTTGTTCCTTAACAAAAGTTGAATCTATTTTAAGAGATTTTCCAGCTAATACTGTATTTCTATTATTTGAGTACATACTTAAATAACAAGTATTCATTTTATGAAAAATATTTTTTAATTTTAATAATTGATGAGAACTTATTGACTCATTGACTGTAAAAATTGTTGCTTCCAGAGCTCCTCTCATCGAATAAAAATTTTTAAAAGTTTCATGGATATTCTCAAAATTCTCAAAAGATATAGTTTCTATATATTTACTATTAAGATCATTAATAACGATTTTCATTGAATTAAATTTAGGAATTATTTCTTATTAATGAAATTTGATTTTTGATTTCATTTGTGATCACACTTGGATAAATAATAAAAGAGCTTTCCTCAGATTTCATTAAAGTTTTTATTAATGCAGAACTATTTTCTAACAAGTTTTGATAGGTGCCGTCCCATATTTTTAGTGCATTGTTAGATTCAAAACCTTTAAAAGATCTTTCTTTAATTCCACAAAAAATTTCTGAATTAAAATTATTTGTTTCACATAATTTTCTTGCAAATGCAAGAATTTCTAGTCTATTTATTTTATTTAAAAAACTTATGTCTGATGCTTTTAGTAAATCTCTATCAAGAAACATTTTGCATAGTGTAGAAAGTGGTTCGAAAGATTCATCTTTCCATCTAATCAAATGGTAATAAAAGGTTATATCATCATTTCTTATGAAATCATCAAAATCAACATTTTCATAAGAAAATATCCATTTATAAAGAGATTTATCTAACCAAATTTTCTTTTCGCAATTATATTTAATTGTGGATATTATTTTTTCCAAAATCCATGTTGAAATTTCGTTTATTCTATGGTTATAGATAGTTCTATACATCAAGTTTCTTAGGACCAAGAAATGCTCAATGGCGATAACTCCCTTTGGATTGATTGCAATATTCCCATCAGGTGAAAAAGTAAGAGCTGAAATAATTCTCTCTAAATCAACTAAGCCATATTTGGTACCTGTGTTGTAACTATCGCGTAAAAGGTAATCGAGACGATCGCAGTCAATTTCACTGCTAATCAAAGTTTTTAAAGGTTTTGAAAATAGTTGTTTTGACTTAAATAATTCCCCAATTTGTCTAGGTAATTCATTGTCATACTTTTTGAGAATTGAATTTATTGGAGAATAATTTAATACTAAGTTTTGCGACCACTTTTCGTGATTATGATCGAATATTGTTTCACTGGTATGACTTAATGGTCCATGACCTAAATCATGTAATAGAGCTGCTCCAAAGAGAGCAAATTTATTTTCAGAAAATGAAGATTTAATTTCAATTAATCTCTTATATATTTTTCTTGCGATACAAAAAACGCCAATTGAGTGGGTAAATCTACTCGATTCTGCGCCATGAAAAATTAATGATGCCGGACCTAGTTGTTTTATTCTTCTTAATCTTTGAAAAGCGACTGTATCAATCAATTCCATAATCATTAATTCTTCTGGCAGCCTTGAATGAAATACAATTTGTTTGTGAATTGGATCATGAAAAATTCTTTTAATACTCATAGTGTTTAAAATTTTCTATTAATAAATCTTTTGCTTTTTCAGCTTTTTATTTCTTCATTGCTTGATTCACTAGTTTGAATTGAAACTTCTTCTTTTTCTAGCAGTGAATCTAGAAATAATTCTGCATTTCTCACCCATTTATCGTCGGAACTTCCGTATTCACCGGCATCCGGAAGTTCTAGTAACTTGTCAGGTGTCATGCCTTGACCTTGAATATTATTACCTTTGGGAGTTAAATAGCTGGCAACTGTTATTGCTATTCCACTGTCTTCTCCTAGACTTTTTAAGGATTGAATTAAACCCTTCCCATAAGTTTTTTCACCCATGAGAATGGATCTGCCGTTATCTTGTAAAGACCCTGCAAGTATTTCACTAGCACTCGCAGTCCCTTTATTTACCAAAGTCACCATTGGTCCATCAAAAAAAGTCTCTTTTTGAGAAATGATTGCATCTTTGATTCCATTTCTATTTTTTGTCTCTACTACTGGCCTCTCACTCAATAATGAGTTTGCAACTGCAATTCCTGAGCTTACTAGTCCGCCTGAATTATTCCTAAGATCCAAGATCAAACCTTCAACTTCTTTCTCTTTTAACTCTTGAAGAGCTTCTTCAACCTTTTTGGGAACGCTTTCGCTAAATTGAGTTATTCTTAAGTACCCTATTGTGTGAAAATCGTCTCTTAATCTTTTTGTTCGTACAGGTCTAAGATCTACTGATCTCCTTTCTAAATCGAATTCTCTAATTTCTCCTAATTTCGAAGATATTTCAACTAAAACGTTGCTTCCTGATTCACCTCTTAACTTAGAGGCAGTATTTGCAAGGCCTAATTCTTCTGATGAAATTCCATCTACTTTCTCTATGAAGTCCCCACTAATTATTCCAGCTTCTTCTGCTGGAGAACCGCCAAGAGTAGAGATAACTTTAACTTTATTACTTTCATCATCTATACCTAATTGAAGACCAACACCATTAATCTCACTACCAAAATTACTTGATTTCAGAAGTTCATAATCTTTTGGGCGTAAAATTCTTGTATAAGGATCTTCTAGAGGTCTTAACATGTCATCAATTGCGGAATAAGCCTCTTCACTTGTTTCAATTTGTTTCTGTAATGTTTTTTGTCTAATTCTCTTCCAGTGGATTTCATCAAACTTTTCTGGGTCATAAAAACCCTCATTTACCAAGGTCCATGCGTCAAGCACTAATTGCTTGCTATCACTGAGAGCATACACTCTTTCAATGAATAAAAAATTGGTAGAAAAAATACTGATCATTAATACAGTGATCAATATTTTGAATGTTAAAAGTTTGTTAAAAGATGAATCCATTGGGTTAAGTGTTAACACCAAGTATAAGAATTTTAAGTAAGCTCTTATTATCAAAGCTAATTTTTTTTTGGATGGCGAATTCTTCATCTGTTTATGATTGGTTTCAAGAAAGACTTGAAATTCAAGACATAACTGACGACGTAACTTCCAAGTACGTACCCCCTCACGTAAATATTTTTTATTGTTTAGGAGGCATAACTTTAGTATGCTTCCTAATTCAATTTGCAACAGGTTTTGCAATGACTTTTTACTATAAGCCAACAGTTACACAAGCTTATAGTTCAGTAAGTTATTTAATGACCGATGTAAGTTTTGGATGGTTAATAAGATCTGTTCATAGATGGAGTGCATCTATGATGGTTTTGATGTTAATCCTTCACGTTTTTAGGGTTTATCTGACTGGTGGTTTCAAAAGGCCTAGAGAACTAACTTGGGTTACAGGTGTTGTAATGGCAGTGATAACAGTCGCTTTTGGTGTGACAGGATATTCTTTACCTTGGGATCAAGTGGGTTATTGGGCAGTCAAAATTGTTTCAGGTGTACCTGCAGCAATTCCAGTAATTGGTGATTTTATGGTTGAACTACTGAGGGGTGGAGAAAGTGTGGGACAATCAACTCTTACAAGATTCTACAGTCTTCATACTTTCGTGTTGCCGTGGTCATTAGCTGTTTTCATGCTGATGCATTTTTTAATGATTCGTAAACAGGGTATTTCAGGTCCTTTATAAACACATACAATTAAATTACAACAAGAGTTCCACATGTCTACGTTAAAAAAACCAGATCTATCTGATCCAAAATTAAGAGCAAAATTAGCAAAAGGTATGGGCCATAATTATTATGGGGAGCCCGCTTGGCCAAATGATTTATTATATATATTCCCAGTAGTTATTTTAGGTACTATTGCTTGTGTAGTTGGACTAGCAGTTCTTGATCCTGCAATGTTAGGAGATAAAGCAAATCCATTCGCTACTCCCCTAGAAATACTTCCTGAATGGTACCTCTATCCAGTTTTTCAAATACTTAGGGTAGTTCCTAATAAACTTTTGGGGATTGCACTTCAAACATTAATTCCACTTGGATTAATCATTTTACCCTTCATCGAAAACGTTAATAAATTCTCTAATCCCTTTAGAAGACCAATAGCAATGTCTGCGTTCTTGTTTGGAACATTCCTAACAATATATCTTGGTATTGGTGCATGCTTACCAATAGATAAATCACTAACTTTAGGCTTATTTTAGGATTAAATCTTAAACATATCTAGATCGTTATTTTCATTTCTTAGAAAATGATTCATTAATAAAAAACCAACAATTGTCCAGGTTTGGTAAGTTCTTGATTGTTGGCCAACCCAAGTACCTGTAGGTCCATCAAAGTATTCTGCCCATTCTTGCTTAGGCAATTGATTAAGTTGACACCAATATGATTCCTCTATTAAAGATTTCATTTCCTCCATGAGAATCACATCATCAGAAGTATAATTTTTTTGATGTAAAAGAACAGCTGCGCCAAAAAACCAAAGTAAACTTGGCCAATGGCCACCATTGTGGTAACTCCAAGGCCAATTTTTTGGATCTGATCCAGTTTTATTTTGCCATTCTTCGACATCCATATGAGGATGACAAATTCTCATAGGCATTTGAGCCATCAAATGCTCTCTGTTATGCAAAACTAATCTAAATAAAGCTCTTTGTTCTGCCGGTGGTAGTACTCCGAACATACATGCTAAAGAATTACCTAAACTGTAAAATCTAAAGTCAGGTCTTCCTGTTCTAATATTTCCTATTAAATAACCACCTCTATTCTCTAACCAGTCTTGAAGCCATGAGGGAACTACTTGAGGTTGAACGTTAAATTCATTGAAGTGTTGATCATCTCCATACTGCTCAGTGGGCCTTCTTCTTAAAATTTGCATTGTTTGACTGGTAACCCAATAGTGTTTTAAGAGGAAACTTCCTAAATCCTTAACCCATTGATTCGTGAGTATAAGTCTTTGATCTAAAAGTCTGCTTACATGATCTGCTCGACTTAATTCCATTAGGTTTATACAACTTTTTAAACATCCATGAAGTAAAACTTCAACTTCTAGAGGTGCTCCCCATACATCCATAGGCCTATCAATCATAAACGCGCAATCTGGAACAAAAAGCACGGGAGTTCCCTCAAATGTTGGATGCAGAACTAGATCTAGTAAAAGTTGAATACCCCTTTGAACGCTTTGACTTTTTCCAAAGGCATAATCACCACTTTTGTTAACATAATACCAACATAAAATGGGCCACCATAAACTTGCATCAGCGGAAGTAATCCTCCCTATTGATCTCTGACCATAGTCTCCGATTAGCTTTCCATTCTCTTCTACGAAACTAGTAGGAAATACGCCACGTGTTTGATAATTAGTGCTTTGTAACTCAAGGCATACGCTTAGGAACTTTTTGACAATTTCGTATCGTTTTTGGGTAATGAGGTAAATCATTACAGGAACGTTGTCTCTTAAAAATATTTCTCCATAATTTAACTTTTTGTTTTTTGTTGGGTGTTCTAGTGCAGCAACACTCCCTATTAGCTCTCCTGATATTTCAACTAAAGTCTTTTCAAAGTGCTTTTTTGCATTTGTTACAATTTTCTCTTCATCGGAACTTGGTCTTACTCTTAAATTTTTTTGACTAAATCTTTCTGCCATTTTATTTAAAATCCCTTTATTTAAAGCCTAATTTATGAAGTCAATATTGAACAAAAATAAAATTAATAAAAAAATTATGTATTAATGGTTGCATAATTACGGTCAAATGGTTTAGTATTTTCTTCTGGGCAAAAAATTAAATTTTTGCATTACTCTAATTCTATCTAAAGTTTTATTTTTAGGTACAAAAAGAGTTTTTGAGATTGAAAGTTTATCTTTAGATTTCACCCAGTTGAAGGGGTTTACCCTTCTAAATTGGTCAGCTTTTACAATGTTGACCTTGCACCTAGAAAATTGAAATACTTAGGAACTGATGCTTTTATTGCGTCGAGATTAACTGAAATTTTTTTTTAGTTATTTCAAGATGTTCATGCAATAAAGGTGTGAGGTCCCGTCAAGAATATATAAAATGTTATCAATTGCTAACTTTTAGCTTTGATGCAAACGGATCTGAGATCTTGGAAAGTCACTTTAGAAATATTTTAATGTGCACTCAATGTAATCCTTAAAATTTAAGGAGGCTGAATCTAATTTAAAACAAACTCATTTTTATTTGGATAAAGCAATTCAATTTGAGTAGATTTATCTACAAAAGGATTTGAACACAACGGAGAGTTTGATCCTGGCTCAGGATGAACGCTGGCGGCGTGCTTAACACATGCAAGTCGAACGAACCTTCGGGTTAGTGGCGGACGGGTGAGTAACGCGTGAGAATCTGCCCTCAGGAGGGGGATAACGGTTGGAAACGACCGCTAATACCCCATATGCCTACTGGTGAAACGAATTTCGCCTGAGGATGAGCTCGCGTCTGATTAGCTAGTTGGTGAGGTAATGGCTCACCAAGGCTTCGATCAGTAGCTGGTCTGAGAGGATGATCAGCCACACTGGGACTGAGACACGGCCCAGACTCCTACGGGAGGCAGCAGTGGGGAATTTTCCGCAATGGGCGCAAGCCTGACGGAGCAACGCCGCGTGAGGGACGAAGGCCTCTGGGCTGTAAACCTCTTTTCTCAAGGAAGAAGATATGACGGTACTTGAGGAATAAGCCACGGCTAATTCCGTGCCAGCAGCCGCGGTAATACGGGAGTGGCAAGCGTTATCCGGAATTATTGGGCGTAAAGCGTCCGCAGGCGGCTTTTCAAGTCTGCTGTTAAAGAGTGGAGCTTAACTCCATCATGGCAGTGGAAACTGAAAGGCTTGAGTATGGTAGGGGCAGAGGGAATTCCCGGTGTAGCGGTGAAATGCGTAGATATCGGGAAGAACACCAGTGGCGAAGGCGCTCTGCTGGGCCATTACTGACGCTCATGGACGAAAGCCAGGGGAGCGAAAGGGATTAGATACCCCTGTAGTCCTGGCCGTAAACGATGAACACTAGGTGTCGGGGGAATCGACCCCTTCGGTGTCGTAGCTAACGCGTTAAGTGTTCCGCCTGGGGAGTACGCACGCAAGTGTGAAACTCAAAGGAATTGACGGGGGCCCGCACAAGCGGTGGAGTATGTGGTTTAATTCGATGCAACGCGAAGAACCTTACCAGGGTTTGACATCCTGCGAACCTCTTAGAAATTTGAGGGTGCCTTCGGGAATGCAGTGACAGGTGGTGCATGGCTGTCGTCAGCTCGTGTCGTGAGATGTTGGGTTAAGTCCCGCAACGAGCGCAACCCACGTTTTTAGTTGCCAGCATTTAGTTGGGCACTCTAGAAAGACCGCCGGTGATAAACCGGAGGAAGGTGTGGATGACGTCAAGTCATCATGCCCCTTACACCCTGGGCTACACACGTACTACAATGCTACGGACAAAGGGCAGCAAACTCGCGAGAGCTAGCAAATCCCATAAACCGTGGCTCAGTTCAGATCGTAGGCTGCAACTCGCCTACGTGAAGTAGGAATCGCTAGTAATCGCAGGTCAGCATACTGCGGTGAATACGTTCCCGGGCCTTGTACACACCGCCCGTCACACCATGGAAGTTGGCCATGCCCGAAGTCGTTACTCCAACCCTTGTGGAGGAGGACGCCGAAGGTGGGGCTAATGACTGGGGTGAAGTCGTAACAAGGTAGCCGTACCGGAAGGTGCGGCTGGATCACCTCCTAACAGGGAGACAACAAAATGTTTAATATTATTATTTTGTCACCTTAGGTCGATCGGTATCTCACATCCTTAATTTATTAAGGATTTCATTTCCTAAGTTTTTCTAGGTCACACCCATAATTTTTCCTGGGCCATTAGCTCAGGTGGTTAGAGCGCACCCCTGATAAGGGTGAGGTCCCTGGTTCAAGTCCAGGATGGCCCATATCTCTACGTTGGGGGTATAGCTCAGTTGGTAGAGCGCCTGCTTTGCAAGCAGGATGTCAGCGGTTCGAGTCCGCTTACCTCCACTGATTACCACCTCTTCCATAATCTGTAGAAAGGAAAAATTTTGAGTTTTGATCTATTCTGAACGAATCTAGCTTCCTAATGAAATCATTAAGATGCTGGACTCATTGAATTATTTTCATTGTTTTCAGAGAACCTTGACAACTGCATAGATTATTTTTTAAAGACAATAAGCATCTTTAATGATGCAGATTTATTATTTGTGCGAATGCATTAATAACAATTCTATTAAGCTGATGCTTCAATTTTTGAAGTTATTGGTCAAGCTACAAAGGGCTCACGGAGGATACCTAGGCACACAGAGGCGATGAAGGACGTGGTTACCTGCGATAAGTCTCGGGGAGTTGGAAGCACACTTTGATCCGGGAATTTCCGAATGGGGCAACCCCATGTACGGCCAACTGAATATATAGGTTGGTGCGAGCTAACCCAGCGAACTGAAACATCTTAGTAGCTGGAGGAAGAGAAAGTAAATAACGACTCCCTCAGTAGCGGCGAGCGAACGGGGAACAGCCCAAACCGATAGTCTTGACTATCGGGGTTGTGGGACAGCAATATGGATCAATAAGTCTAGAAGAAACGTTTGAATGGCGTGCCACAGAGGGTGAAAGCCCCGTAATCGAAAGATAAGTTGACCTAGCTGTATCCCGAGTAGCACGGAGCACGTGGAATTCCGTGTGAATCTGCGAGGACCACCTCGTAAGGCTAAGTACTACTGTGTGACCGATAGTGAAACAGTACCGCGAGGGAAAGGTGAAAAGAACCCCGGGAGGGGAGTGAAATAGAACATGAAACCGTGAGCTTACAAGCAATGGGAGCCCGACTAATCGGGTGACCGTGTGCCTGTTGAAGAATGAGCCGGCGACTTATAGGCACTGGCGGGTTAAACCGGAAATGGTGGAGCCACAGCGAAAGCGAGTCTTAATAGGGCGTTTGTCAGTGTTTATAGACCCGAACCCTGGTGATCTAACCATGGCCAGGATGAAGCTTGGGTGATACCAAGTGGAGGTCCGAACCGACTGAAGTTGAAAATTCAGCGGATGAGCTGTGGTTAGGGGTGAAATGCCAATCGAACCAGGAGCTAGCTGGTTCTCCCCGAAATACGTTGAGGCGTAGCGTCTAGTGCTCCAGCAGGGGGGTAAAGCAACCATTTCGGTGCGGGCTGCGAAAGCGGTACCAAATCGATATGAACTCTGAATACCCTGTGTGTAACTAGGCAGTCAGACTGTGGGGGATAAGCTCCATAGTCAAGAGGGAAACAGCCCAGACCGCCAGCTAAGGTCCCAAAATTAACGCTAAGTGATAAAGGAGGTGGGATTGCCCAGACAACCAGGAGGTTTGCCTAGAAGCAGCCATCCTCAAAGGAGTGCGTAATAGCTCACTGGTCGAGCGATCCTGCGCCGAAAATGAACGGGGCTAAGCGTTATACCGAAGCTGCGGATAAATTTATTTATGGTAGGGGAGCGTTCTATGTAGGGTGAAGCGTTAGCGTAAGCGGACGTGGACAGCATAGAAGTGAGAATGTCGGCTTGAGTAGCGAAAACATGGGTGAGAATCCCATGCCCCGAAACCCTAAGGGTTCCTCCGGCAGGCTCGTCCGCGGAGGGTTAGTCTGGACCTAAGGCGAGGCCGAAAGGCGTAGTCGATGGATAACAGGTCAATATTCCTGTACCAGATGTGTTTTGGGAAGGGGGACGGAGAAGGCTAGCCAGGCCAGATGTTGGTTACTGGTTCAAGCGTTCGAGGCTTCGAGAGATGGAGAAAACATCTTGAGCTAAGGCGTGAGTACGAGCTGCTACGGCAGCGAAGTTGGTGATGTCATGCTTCCAAGAAAAGCCCTATACCCGTTAAGACACAAATGCCAGTACCCGAAACCGACACAGGTGGGGTGGTAGAGAATACCGAGGGGCGCGAGATAACTCTCTCTAAGGAACTCGGCAAAATGGCCCCGTAACTTCGGGAGAAGGGGTGCCAGCGAGAGCTGGTCGCAGTGAAGAGGCGCAAGCGACTGTTTACCAAAAACACAGGTCTCCGCTAAGTCGCAAGACGATGTATGGGGGCTGACACCTGCCCAGTGCCGGAAGGTTAAGGAAGCTGGTTAGCTTTTAGTGAAGCTGGCGACTGAAGCCCCGGTGAACGGCGGCCGTAACTATAACGGTCCTAAGGTAGCGAAATTCCTTGTCGGGTAAGTTCCGACCCGCACGAAAGGTGTAACGATTTGCGCGCTGTCTCGGAGAGAGGCTCGGCGAAATAGAATTGTCTGTGAAGATGCGGACTACATACACCCGGACAGAAAGACCCTATGAAGCTTTACTGTAGTTTGATATTGTGCTCGGGCTCTGAATGCGCAGAATAGGTGGGAGACGTTGAAATAGTGCTTGTGGGTACTATTGAGTCATCGGTGAGATACCACTCTTTTAGAGCTAGGGTTCTAACGCTTACCCGTTATCCGGGAAGCGGACAGTATCTGATGGGCAGTTTGACTGGGGCGGTCGCCTCCTAAAAGGTAACGGAGGCGCACAAAGGTTCCCTCAGGCTGGTTGGAAATCAGTCGTTGAGTGCAAAAGCAGAAGGGAGCTTGACTGTGAGACCTACAAGTCGAACAGGGACGAAAGTCGGTTTTAGTGATCCGACGGTTCTGCGTGGAAGGGCCGTCGCTCAACGGATAAAAGTTACTCTAGGGATAACAGGCTGATCTCCCCCAAGAGTTCACATCGACGGGGAGGTTTGGCACCTCGATGTCGGCTCATCGCAACCTGGGGCTGAAGTCGGTCCCAAGGGTTGGGCTGTTCGCCCATTAAAGCGGTACGCGAGCTGGGTTCAGAACGTCGTGAGACAGTTCGGTCCATATCCGGTGTATGCGCAGGAATATTGAGAGGATTTCTCCCTAGTACGAGAGGACCGGGAGGAACGCACCTCTGGTGTGCCAGTTATCGTGCCAACGGTAAACGCTGGGTAGCCATGTGCGGAGTGGATAACCGCTGAAAGCATCTAAGTGGGAAGCCCACCTCAAGATGAGTATTGCCATGGCTTAAGCCAGTAAGGTCACGGGAAGAACACCCGTTGATAGGCTCTACGTGGAAGCTTGGTAACAAGTGCAGCGGAGGAGTACTAATAGACCGAGGGCTTGACCAAATAAACTTAATTTATTGTTTTTAATTTATATAATTTTCTATGCAGTTCTCAAGGTTCACACTATCCTGGTGTTCATGGCGATGTGGAACCACTCCGATCCATCTCGAACTCGGTTGTGAAACGCATCAGCGGCGAAAATATTTAGGGGGTAGCCCCTTGAGAAAATAGCTCAATGCCAGGTAAAAATATTTAAAAGGGTTTACTTATATTGAGTAAGCCCTTTTTTATTTTTGGCAACTTGGACACCAATGGGTACTTCTTCCAGCAATTTTTTTCTTTTCAATTAAATTTCCACATTTGCGACATTCTTTACCATTTCTCCTATAGACATTTGTTTGTAAACCAAAGTTTCCAATCTCGCCTTCCAAGTCTCTAAAATCACTAAATGTAGTTCCTCCGGAACCTATACTTTTTTTTAATACATCAACAATTGATTCTTTGAGCTTAATTAACTCTTCCTTCTTTATTGTTTTAGCTTCCCTAAATGGTTTGATTCCGGCTAAGTATAAACTTTCATCAGCATAAATATTCCCTATACCTGCCACTATTGTTTGATCTAATAGGATAGCTTTGATAGATTTTGTTCTTTTAGAAATAACTCTTTTAAGGTAATTTGCATCAAAGTCCTTAGAGAATGGTTCTGGTCCTAATGAACCTAATCCTTTGATTATTTTGTTAGGCGATAACCCTTCCTTTATCCACCACATTTGACCAAAACTCCTTACGTCAATGTATCTAAGTTCATTATTTTTTTTATCAAAAACTCTTATTCTTGTATGTTTGCAAGGTTGAGTAGATTTATTAATAAATTTGAAATATCCTGTCATTCTTAGATGAACTACAAGAAATCCGTTATTTTTTGAGGGTTTCTCGCGAGGAAATTGAATATTCTCATGTTCAAATTTTCTTAGTTCAGCTATTAAATATTTTCCTCTTCTATCCCATTTGTACAAAATTGAGTTCTGAAGTCCCTTAATAAATTCTTCTTTGTTACAAGGAAAAGCTACAGTTGAATCCCTACAGACTTCTACTTTTTTAATAATAAAGTTATTAAGTTTTTGCTCTAAACCTCTTCGAACAGTCTCTACTTCAGGTAACTCAGGCAATTATTTAAGCTTTTTCTAATTCACTTTCAGCAAAATTATTTGTATTCATTCCACCTTCAGTACCGCTTATGCCATTGTAATTAACTTTTTCAAATCTAACGACACAGTTATATTTGATACCTGATTCATCAACAGAAGCAACTTTACCTATTTCATTGTACCAATATGATTCTGGTCTTTTTACTCTTACGAGATCTCCTCTTGAAATTGCCATTACTTTTAATTTAACTTTTTAAACAATAACCCATCATTAATAGTCTTAGACAAATTATTCACACATATTAATTAAAAGTTCTAACAAAAATCATTTATTAAGTTTTTTTCGAACTCTTCTTTAGCAGGCTTACCTCCCCTCCATTTTCTGCCTGGTATTCTTACATCTAATTCATTTTTATCGCAGTTTATTGAAATAATAAGTTTTTTCTTTTCTTTATTTAGTACATTTAAAACTTTTCTCCTTTTAATTTTGTCATAAGATTTATTTTGAATAATTATTGGGCCATAAATTTGTTTATCTAAATCAAGTAATTCATTATTATTTTTATTTTTAATTATTTGATAGTTTTCTGAACTAATTGGATCCTTTTTGCGTAATAAGAGCTTTTCCCCAACTGTTAAAGAATCTGGATTCTTGAGATTATTAATCTCTATTAAATATCCTAAATTCAACCTATATTTGTTTGATATTTCTGTAAGATTTTCACCTATTTGAACAATATGATAATTATTTATTAAATCAGATTCTTCTGTGGTATTTTCAGGAGATTCGAAGATAATAAGATTCTGGCCAACATAGATATAATTTTCATTTTTTAAATTATTCAATTTAATAATTAAATCTTTATTTATTGAATAGAATTTTGAAATACTTGAAATTGTATCTCCAATTTTTACGATATGAATTTTTTTTATTTTAGTTATGTCTTTAGAAATTGATTCTTTTTTAGCAATATTTTCAATTATATTATTTTCTGGATTAGTCTTTTCTTCTGATTTAATCAATGATTGATTAAAAAAATTAATAAGTATTGCAATTATTAAAAATAATAATTTCATTAATTTCGATTTTTATTTAAAGATAATCTTTTAATTCAAAATCGCTAGGGTTTCGGAAAAAATTTAAGTAATTTAAATGTTAAAAATAAACTTTAAAAATTTCTTTATTCTTTCGTAAGGAGGATATCTCAGATTTAAATCAAATAAAAAACCTTTGAAAGTAATAGATTTTTGATTTGAAAAATTTCGAAAACCTTCCTCTCCATGAAATTTACCAATACCACTCTGGCCAACACCTCCAAAAGGTAAATTAGGAATAAGGACAGGTAACATAACATCATTGATACAAATAGTTCCTGAGCTGGTTATTCTTGAAATTTGATTATGGATTTTTTTATTGCCTCCAAATAAGTAGATTGCTAATGGTTTTGATGTTTGATTAATCTGTTTTAAAGCAGATTCTTTATCATTGATCCCAATTACTGGAAGTAAGGAGCTGAATAGTTCTTTTTGCAAAATATCCGTTTCATCTAATTTTGTTTTAAGAATTGTAGGAGATATTTTTAACTTTTTCTTACTAAAACTTCCTCCATATAAAATTCTTTTTTCTTTTTTATATCGTTTGAGAATCTCTAAAGTCGATGAAAATTGCTTTTTTTCTAATTTAGATAAGTTTTCTGAACTAATTGGATCTTCTCCGTAAAAACTTTCTATGCATTGCTTTAATTTTTCTATGAAATTATTTTTAATTTCTTTCTCTACAAAGATATGATTTGGAGCCATGCAGGATTGACCAGAATTAAAAAATTTGCCCCAAACAATTCTTTTCGCAGCAACTTCTAAATTTGCATTCTTTAAAATAATTACAGGATTTGTTCCGCTTAGTTCAAGAGTTAATGGAGTTAGGTTTTTTGAAGCCAATTTCATAATAGATTTACCTGTTTCGGTACTTCCTGTGAAAAAAATATGGTCAAAATTTTGTTCAATTAATTTTATGGATTGTTTATAATCACCTTCTACTGTAAGGAGGATATCTTTTTGGAAATATTTGGAAGTAAGGTTTTTAATAAGTTTTGAAGTCGAAGGGCATTTCTCTGAAGGTTTTATAACTGCAGTATTCCCCGCTGAGAAAATATTTACCAATGGTTTTAAAACGTACAGTAATGGATAATTATATGGACCAAGAATTAATACACACCCAAGAGGTTCATAAATAACTTTTGAGGATGATGGAAATAGATAGAAAGGTGTATCAATTTTTCTGGGACGCATCCAAGAATTAAGTCTCTTTTTTATTAGTGAAATTTCTTCTTTGACTAAAAGGATTTCTGAAAATCCTTCGATTTCAGATTTTCCTAGATCAATAAAAAGGGATTTTATTATCTCTTTTTTGTTTTCATCTAAAAGTTTAGAAACTATATTGATCTGCTTGATCCGCCATTTTATATCTCCCGTTTTACCTGTTAGAACTGTATTTTTTAATTTGTAGATATTTTCTAAATGAAATTTATCAGAAACTTTCATTTTTTATTTCTATTAATAGTATTAAATATATCAGAGGACAAATTCTAAATTACTAGAGTTTTTAGCAACTTAAGCTAAGGTGAGTAATTTTCAAGCGAGAATCAAATTAATTAATATTGCCTTTGAAAATTCTAATTTTTCCTAGTTAATATATTTCTATGAAAGAAAAGTTTTCAATTAGATTGATATCTAAAAATGAAATAACAGAAATTACAAATTGGGCAAGGTTAGAAGGATTTTCTCCTGGAATTGATGATGTATCAATTTATAGAAATACAGATAAACAAGGAGTATGGGTTGGTTGCCTCGACAATAAACCTATAGGTTCAATTGCATGTATTAAATATAATTCCTCATATGGTTTTATAGGTTTGTTTATCGTAAAAAAAGAATTCCGAAATAATGGGTATGGAGTGAGATTATGGAAACATGCACTCAATTATTTAAGAAATGTTGATTGTATTGGTTTAGAGGCTGCTCCAGATAGATTGAATGATTACCAAAACTGGGGTTTTAGAAAATCTTCAATTACAAATCGATGGAAATTAAATGGTTTTCAAGACTTACCATCGAGTAATTTCTATAAAGATAAATTCCATTCTTTTAAAGTTGTACCTGGTAATAAGATTTCCTCTGATGCAGTCTTAATTTACGATGATCAGAGAGAACCTAGTCCCCGTCCTCATTTTCTAAATGACTGGTTGAAAAATTCTCATGGTAATGTTAGTGCGATTGTCGATAATAATGGGATGTGCCATGGATTCGGCAGGATACGACCTTGTGTATTGGAGGATAATAAGCAAGGCTGGAGAATCGGCCCTCTTCTGGCTGATACTCCCCCACTCGCTGAACTTCTAATCAGGGAATTAGTTGGTCATTTGGATTCTCAAATCCTATTAGATTGCTCTAATCTTAACCCTTATGCAAACTATCTTTTATCAAGTTTGGGATTTGAGGGAATATCAAAAACTTATAGAATGTATAAGGGTATTCAACCTCCTTGCCCAATGAATCAAGTATACGGACTTGCTTGCTTGGAACTGGGATAATTCCCTTTTAAATAGTCTTCATGCCTTTTTTAATAATTTAGGAATTTTAGTTAGCTATCCATAAGTTTAACTTTCAGAAGTTTTCAAAATCTTTTTTACAATATCGGCGTTAATTATCGTTATTGCTCCATTATCAATATTAGCTACTTGAAATAAGGTCCATGAATTTGGATTTCTAGCTCCTCCAATACAGTTAATAACTTGACCGACCCAATAATTATTCTTCTTCTCTTTAGTATCCTCGCAATTCTCTTCATTTTTAATTACTACATAATCGCCAGGTCTAACAAAAAGAAACTCAGAAGTTGCTGAGATCACAATAAATAGCTAATAGTATACTTGTACTATAGACTGTTATTTATTTTGTTGTCGAGCTTTGAATTAATTTGTAAACTACAGGTAATTTAAAAATAAAATGGAATCTACTGAAATCGCTATATTTTCAACATTATTGGGTTTAATTTTAGCTTTAACTGACGCTTACATAGAACGAAATATCCCTGGATAAGATTTGCGAATCATTTGTCATATTAAATAAGATTTAAGTTGGTCTAATATGTCTGCACGATAAGAAACTAATTTTGTAAAAACCAAATAAATTAAACCTCCCATTGCAATTCTCCCGTTAATTTTCTCCAATTGCTTAAGTTTTCTAAACAAAATTCTTAGGCGTCTAGACTAAATTTAGAAGTTATAAATAATAAAAAAGTATTAATTACTTCAAAATCAAAAAAAAATTAAAAATATCCTTTAAATAGGAATTTACTTTAGAGCCAGGCTTCTTTCATTTCAAGATAAAGTCTTTCGCTCTCAGCGGAATTGATTTTGCTGTCTGTATAAGATTGCTGCTGCTGCTGCTGCTGTTGCTGTGTTGAGTTAGTATTAGGATTTTGAACTTCGCTCATTAGGAGGCTAAATAATTTTGTGTTTATTCTCTCATATTCAGCGCTTTTTTTGTCAATTTGAATTCTTAAATTTTTTTTAAATTTTATGTGCCCTCGGTTTCTCTGAATTTAGTGAAAGTTATTTCGCCACTGTAGGTTTTGTATAGAGGAATTTAACTTCCCAGTATACAATTCCTAAGAAAATAGCACTTGCAATAATAATTTCGGAAATAGCTAGCATTTTATTTATTAATAATATTTAAATTTTGGTATTAATTTACACAGAATGCAATAGGTACTAATTACATTCCTAATTTTAAAAAATCTTACTTAATAAAATAACGCATCAAAATAATATAAAATTTTAAGTTAGATACTATTTTTATTCGTGGGGAATTTTATAAATACATCAATTCTTATACCTTTGATACCTCTTGCTACGTCTTTATTTGTTTTTGTTTTATTGGCCAGTTTTAACAGGACAATTAATAGATTAACAAAACCAGTTACTGCACTTATTGCATTATCTTTATTAAGTCCTGCTTTTATAAGTTCCTTTTATTATTTTCAGAAAATTGAAGAGGAATTTCTTTTATCGAAATTTTTAAAATATTTTGAAGAAACAAATTTAGTTTTGCACCTCAATTTAGTAAATGAAAAAATCATAATTTTTTTCTCATTAATAATGACATTGGTAATTGGTTTTTCTTTTTATAAGTTACCCAGGAGAAAAGGATATGTCTCATTGATGATTGGTCTTGGACTAATCTCTTCTTCGATAATGCTCTCAATATTACTACTAGATTTTTCAGCATTAACCTAAACTGAATTTTATAATTGACAAAGCATGGTTAAGTTCTTGAACATAATTTAATTCATCTTGAGAAATTCTTTTAATGACTTGATGATTTGGATTGTTTTTTAAAGAATTTGAATAGGTTTAAAATGAATGCTTTTCTGTTTTTATGTTGTAAATCATGAGCATTGACTGGCGATAAAACAAACCATGACAAGTACAAGGCGTCTCACAAAAAATCTATAAATCCTAAATTTATCTTCTAGTCTTTGCTTCATTTCTTTGAGATGCGAGTTTTGTTAACAGCTTAATAAAAATGTTTTTTCATCAAAAACATTGTTTTGTCATTTTTAATACCAAGGGATTCTTTAAAATTGAGAACTAAAAGAAATGCAAAATAAGGAGATCTATCTATAGCCTCTAAAAAACAGAATCTTTGAAAATTCCTATTAGAATATTATGAAGTCAAGGAAGCTGACGATACTATTTAAAATTAAAGAATTCAAATTCTTCATGAACATCGCTTTTTTAACTATTATTATTTAGTTATTGGGCTATGTAGCTTTTAAATGATTAGTCAGAAATTAATATTGCTACTCTGATAATCATCATCTGCCATTGAAAAAAATTATTTTCATGTATTAATTGGATAGATAAAAAATTTATATGATGATAAATGAAAAGATTGCAAATGCGAAAAAGAGGATTGATGAATTAGAAAGACTTATAAAATATTGGAATGAGTCAAAGCAGGGTGAGACAAAAATAGTTAATTTTCCAATCAAAATTGACAATAAAGCTTCCTAGATATTGATAATTTACTGTGATTAGCTTTTTATGGATTTAAAGTCATTAAATATCTTTGAGTATTCATATATATTTTTTAAATAGAGCAATTAAACCTATTCTCAAAAACAGTAAAGAAGAAATAACCTAAAAGAAAAATTCATATGAAAACATTTACAAAAGAATATTTATTTCCGATTAAATTTTTACCATGGATCTTTTGGGTGTTTTTATCTTTAGCGAGTATATATTTGTGTAAAATCGCCTGGGCAAGTTGAGTGTAAAGTATTTTTAACTTCTTCTTAGCCAATCAGGCGCACCGCCAAACCAGTCAGATATATCATCTTCATTTGGGTTGAAATGATTTTCCCTATCGATTCCATCTATCCCAAATGATTGTAAAAGGTTATCAATCCCACCTTCGTTTTTTACACCATTCCTCCTAAAGCTATTAGCTTTCTTTAGCCAAAGAGAAATTGTAGAGTTGTGCTGTGCAAATTTCTCAACATATATTCTCTCTTCTAAAGAAATTGATTTGTCAAATGCAATTCTTTTGATTATGCCCTGGATCTTTAATCTTTTTTGATTACTCAAAATCATCTTAGAACAAACTATTAATACAGTTATAGGAAGGAAGCTTAAGAAGATCTTGTCAATGTGAATTTCAACAAATTTTTTATTTTAAAAGGTTTTTAGAAAGAAAAGTCTTAAGATGCTGAAAAAGCCATTAATTAAGTAATGCATTATACGTTTATTTATTTATGAAACTTATAAATTTTATAAATTAGATAAGAAAAGCAAATTCAATCCACTCCTCAGTATGCTGATGCGGAGAAAATAAGAGACGAAATTATTGCTTTATAGTAAACTTGTACTATAATTAGTACAGATGTATTATTAAGCTATGAAAGTGATTTCATCTTCTCCTTACGCCCCTTTTAATTCTAAAGAGTGGAATTCTCTAGTAAGTAAAAATCAAAAGTTTGAAAATACTCCAATAAAGATTCAAAAGAAATTTTATAAAACTTTTATCTTAAAAAAGATTTATAAAAATGAACTTTTGCAAGATAAAAATGAATCACATCAACAAATGAAACTTGTATTTGCGTAGAAAAATTTCAACAAACAATCTTTTTTGGAAAATTATTTTTACGAGATCCAATTTTTTGTTAGATTAGTATAAAGACAAGAAGGTTTTAATTTGGCTGTAGATCGAGAACTTTTAAAAGAAGTTACCCAAGAACTTTGGAATACTGTAAAAAAATTAAGACCAGAAATTGATAGGCAAACTCGCCTTCAATTAGTTTTAAAGGCCTTATTGACTATCGGAGATTTGCCGGATCAAATGCAAGCTGCAATGGTAGTGGGTGTTTGCGCAGAAATGGATAAGAGTGATATTGAAAATGTTGAAAATAATTCTCAAACAAAAGAAACTAATAATACAAGCTTAGTTGACACTTCCACAAGAAGAAAAGTAGTTAGGAGAAGTTCAGCTAAATAATTTTAAAACAATTATCCTTTGATTTTTTTTGATTCGTTTTTATTAAGTCGATTGAATAGATAATATGAAATTACAAGCAAAAGAGGAACGAATATTGAATGCAAAGTCATCATTAATTCTGTTTGGCCCATTCCTATAAGATTTGAGTCGCTTGGTAGCTGCTCCGACCACGTACCAACTAGGTGCCATGCTTGAGGAATTGATAAGAAAAACATATAGGAGGTATTAGTTAGGTTTATGTTCAGATAAACATTATCATTAGTGAAAGTTTTTGCTCTGTTTATTCTTATTTCTTAACTAATCATTTTTAAAAATTTAAGAAAATTCTTGATTTTATAAATTTATTGTTTTAAGGAGAGCTGCAAATGCTTTTTTGCCAATAATTCTTTCAGCCGCATAAGCGCCGCTTGCTGAGACAGCTGGAATCCCAATACCTGGAAATGTACTTGCTCCGCAAGTAAATAGATTTTTCACTGGAGTTTTGCATCCTGGGAAAAGGCCTTTTGCAGCGGAAAGTGCTGGTCCGTAACTGCCGCAATAGGTATTAGTAAATTTTTTATGTGTAATTGGGGTCCCTAGCATCTTTAAATTTATCCTCTCATCTATGTCAGGGATAAATTTTCGCACTGCATTTAGCAATATTGAACATCTTTCTTCTTTCAGATTTTTATATTTTAGTTCATTTGGATTTAGGTTTTCCCAAATTTCCCATGGCTCATTTGCAGGAGTATATCCATGAAGAACATGCTTTCCTTTTGGAGCCATGTTTTTATCTAAAACAGATGGGATTGAAAACACAGCTATATTTCTTTCTGCGGTAATACCTCTCTCCCAATCATCAACATAAATTGCATGTAGTGGCAAATTTTCAAGACCATCAGCATCAAAGCCTAAATGGATATGAAGGAAAGAATCACATTTATTAGGATTCAATGCTTTTGGTTTCCATCTTTCTGAGATTTTATTTGGAATTAATTTTTTTAAATTCCAAGCATCAGTATTTACTACAACAGATTCACAACTATAAGTGGAACCATTTTCAAGGTTTATACCCGTGGCTAAATTTTTATTGAAGTTTATACTTTTAACTTTTGATGAGAGTATTAATTGTCCCCCATTTTTTTTGAATCCATTAATTAATGCTTTTACAATAGATTCACTGCCTCCTTTGGGATATTCAAGGTAGGATTTTGGTTCAAACCATTCATTAAATAAAGTAGCCATCGCAGCTGTATTGGTATGATGCATTGACATTCCACTTATCAAAAAGCTTAATAAGTCAACCCAATTTCTTAGAAAAGGATCTTCTAAGTGATTATCTACTAGATTCCCAAAGGCCTTATTAATTTTTGGTATTTGCTTGACATTAGGTAAAAATTTTAAGGTTAAATTTATTAGCTCTAACAAATTTTTTGAGTCGGGCGAAAATGATAGTAGTGGTATCTCATTTATTATTTGGCTAAGGGGTTTTATTTCTGAAATAAATAATTCCCATTCTTTTAAAGATTTCTCCCCTCTCAAAGCTTTTATTATTTGCTTAAAAGGTTCTTCCCCAACATCAAGATTAAAATTGCCTTCGGGAACTATTACTTGCCAACTTTTGTACTGAAATAGTTCAACTTCTTCATCGAGTAATTTAAGAATTTGTCCTAGAGGATTAGTTGTTGGCCATTTACCTATACCACTCCATAAAGAAGGACCAGACTCAAAAGTGTACCCTTTTTTACTGAAACTATGAGCAACTCCTCCAGGTTTATAATGGGCCTCGCAGATAAGAACTTTTTTGCCAGATAAGGCTAAAATTGAACCACAACATAAGCCTCCTATACCACTCCCAACTATTATTACATCAAATTCTGACATTAAATATAAATTTTCATTCCTTCAAAACCTATATTCTAGATAAATGTATTGGTTGAAGCTGAAATACTAAGTACTACAGCGAAGAAAAATATGTAAGGAACTGCTTTGAGAGGTATGTATCCTTGTTTTTTAGAGATGAAATCCATCAGATTAATTACTTTTTGTAAATATTATAACGTGATTCTGTTCCATATGTGTACCGAAGCTTCTGTTTTTTAGAAATATTTCGAAACAAAGAAATATTTTTGAGAGGATTTTCTTACTAAGAACATTTTTTAAGAAGTTTGTTTAGTATTTAGTTCTTAGATTGGAATCTATTATGAAGGACTTACCTGACATAAAGGAATTGAAATTATTAGAAAAAAATTCTCAAATTAATGGTAGCGGGATAGTTTATGAGGAATTGTTAGGAATATGGAATTTTCAGTATGTATGGGGAAAAGAGTCAGATGAAATAAAAAATATACCCAGTTCGATTCTCCAAGTATTATCGGCAAGATTAGAATTAAAGAGGAAAAATAAAGAAGATCAAATAAATTATGAAATAAAAAATTCAATTAATTTCGGATTATTAAAGATTATTTTTATAGGCAGTGCAGAATTAAAAGGGCTTAGACCTTTGTTAACTTTTTATTTTGAAGAATTGAAAATTAGTATTAGTGAATATCCAATATTTAATAAGAAATTAAAAAAACCTGAAGATAAAAAAATGCCTTTCTTCTCACTTGTAGGAATTAGCACTAAAGATAATTGGATGTGTGCACGAGGCAGGGGGGGAGGGCTCGCAATATGGTTCAAGTCTTAAATTAGTGGTATTCCCCTGGATGATCTACTTTCCTTACGATGACTTTATCAACTTTTTGTCCATTAAATCTTAAGAGATCATCTCCTGAAAAATCATATCCTAAGCGTTGACCTATTAGTGCTATATCATCCGCTGTAGAGGATGATGTAACCTGCTTTTTTAAGTCTTCATCAGATTGCATCTTAATTAAAAATTTTCTTATTTCAGAAAAACTCATTAGTATGTTTTTTGATTGATTTTAAATAATTTATAAAAATCTTGTTCTTTTTAAGAACAAGATTTTTATAAATTATTATACTATTTTTATGACTTACTTATTCCTCTATGTAGTTGGCATACTTTTAATATGGTGGACATATCGTGTTGGTTGGCTTGAGGCGCTAAAAACAGTAGTTAAAGTTATAGTTCCATCTTTACTTATTATTTTATTTAACATAAAGGCTGGAAGATTACTTTTTAAAAGTCCTTTAATTGGTTTATTAAGCGCTTTGCCTACCTCTATTTTTATTTTTAGAGGTTCATTGCCTCTAGTTAGTTATATTAATAACTTGATTGAAAATAAAATCAATAATTATGATGATTCAGAAGTTATAGATACTGATTCTGTCCCTTTAGATGATTAGATTAATTTAATCAAAGCCAAGAAATAATTCTTTATGTACAACAAGAACATCAAATAAAGTTGTGCCATGAGAAGGACTTAATGGAATTTTATCTATACTGAGTGCTTCTGCGCAAATTAAATGAGCATCCCATTTTGTATCGTGATCACTTATTTCAATTGACCACTCGATTACTTTTTTGAAATGATCTGGCATCTCTGAACCAATTTTTCTGCAAATTTGACATAGAACTGATAAAAGAGGAGGTTTTGATGGCCTTTTTAAATCTTTAATAAGACTTGGTTGTGTAAAAACGCTTGTATAGCGGATGTAGTCTATTAGTTCATATTCTTCTTTAGTAAGACCTGCTTTATCTAAGGCTCTTTCAAATTCTTCTATGGGAGTTATGGGCCTATCCAAGATATCAGTTGTTGCCGCTTTCTTTTTTTGAAAGATTTTTATTTTCTGAATCTAGTTTTTCTTGGTATATTTCATTTTTTTGATTGCTTTTTAAAGATTTAGTCGATTCCTCTTTGTATTCTTCGTTCATAACTTGATCGATTTCATTTTGAAATTCATTCGATGCTTTTTTAAGACTTTTCAAAGTTTTGCCAAGTTGTTTTCCTAATTCTGGCAGCTTTTTGGGACCAAAAATTAAAAGAGCTAAGATAAGTATTACAGTAACTTCAGGCAAACCTACACCAAAAATATTCATAGCTGATAACTAGTTAACTAACGAGGAAGTATACTATTAAATATAGTCAAATCATTTAATAATTTCATTCTTGGAAATAGCTTTATTAATATTAAAAAATTTTGACAAATATTATTGTTATTAATACCCCTTTAAAAAAAACTAGCCACAGTAATTGATAATCACTCAATTTCAATTTTTTTTGATACCAATTTATGAGATCTTTGTGTTTTTCGATTAGTTTTCTGATTCGCATTGAGATATTTTTTATTATCACTTATTTTATATTAATTTTTTATTATCATTAATTTTAGAGAAATCTTAGATTTAACTCAGATTAGAATAATCTAAGAAATTTGAATCTTATTTTTCTAAACTAATTTTTTTGCTCAATTATTTAAACTAATTTTTGAATATCTAATTTCTTTAAAATGAAGTCCTTATTTGTGTTTTTTTACCTAATATTTTTAATTTATCCAGCTAAAGCGGTTACTACAAAAATGTTTAAAGTATTGGATACATGTGCAAGATATCGACTTGGTGAGATTGATGCTGATCAAGCTATGGAAAAACTAAAATTAAAATTAACGAATTCTTCTACAAAAAGGCCAAAGGATTTAGTAAGCAAATATTGTTCAGTTTTTACTCCAAATGAAAAAATTGAATTTTAATCTTAGTAATACATTTTTAATTATTCTTCTTTGAATAATCTTTAACTTTGTTTTCGACTTCTTTGAATTTTTTAAAATTAGTTAATTTTAAATTAAAATAAATCCAAAAAATAATAGGAAATAAAGAAATATAAATTTTTAATTACATAGTTGTGAGTTAATAAATTCACTTTAGTTTATTTCAATCATTTTTTAGTATCTTTTAAAACTAAAAAAAGTGACTTTATACTTTATTTTTTTACTTTGAAGGCCACAAAAAAATCAAGTTAACCTTTAAAATAAAACTTTATAAGAATTATTGTGCAGATCGGAGATAAGATTCCAGAATTTTCTTTACTGGATCAAAATGGAATTAAAAGATCAAATAAGGGATTAAAAAATCCTCTAGTTTTATTTTTTTATCCAAAAGATGATACGCCAGGTTGCACCATAGAAGTTTGCGGATTTAGAGATAAGTATGACTTATTTAAAGTTTTGGGCGCGCAAGTTTGGGGAGTAAGTAATGGAAGCACCTCAAGTCATTTGGCATTTGCCAATAAAAATAAGTTACAGTATCCACTACTTTGCGATACGAATGACTCTCTTAGGAAAACTTTTAAAGTTCCTAAAGTATTAGGTTTTATGGATGGCAGAGTAACTTACGTTATCGATAGAAAAGGGACAGTAAGGCACATTTTTAGAGATTTATTGAATGGTCCTGAGCACATCAAAGAGGCGATTAGAGTACTTAAGGAAATTCAAAATCAATAAATTATTATTCACAGAATTCTAGATTAATAAGTTTTGTTTTATTATAGTTCCAGCATTTATTTAATCTATGAAGAAAATGGGAATGGAAGCTGTTGATCTTGCTATTCAAAATGGAGTTGATCTTGACGGTACTCCGATCCCTCCAAAAATGCTAGATCTATATAACAGAATAATGGATGAGGAGAATAAAAGACAAAGGAGTGGTGTTAAAAAATCAATGAGAAATAGATGCGTCAAAACTGGTTCTAAGCATTTTGATAAAGAAACATTGAATCAATTATTAATTGACTCAGGATGGGAAGGTCTCAAAGAAAAGGAAATTTTATTTTTTTATAACTAAAAACAAAAGGATTTTTTAAAATCTACTTCTAAAAGTATTTATCGAAATTTTTTTACTTAAATTAAGAAACTGATAACTAATTAAATATTTTTTTAAATCTAATTTTTTGTATTATTTAAACCATCCTTTTTTGTTAGAGGACATTATTTTCTCTTTTTCAGCTTTTCTTTTATTACTTGCTTTTTTGAAAGCCAAGTTGGCTTCTATAACCGTAACTATTGATATAAAAAAAAGACCAGAAATCCCAATTATTTGTTCACTTTGAGAAGGTTCTGAATCTCCTTGTAGAAAAAAACCTAAAGCGAACCATGCAGTACTAGCACTGATGGTAAAAAAATAGGGTTTCCATCTTCTTTGATATAAGTAACCCGATCCTAAACCAGGAAGAAAATTTAAAAAAGAAGCTACCCACCCTTTTGAAGATGCAAGTACTTCTTCTCTTGAAGGAGAAGACATTTATATTAGGTATTTATTAAATGTGAATTTATATAAGCAAAAGATATTGCTGCACAAATGACCCAACTAAAAGGTAGGAACATTCTTATTTTTTCTTTATTATTCATATTTTAATTATGGAAAATATTTTTAAAATCTGTGGATTTAATGGATATCTTAAAACTAAAAGAATTAAAAAAGACGGTTAAAAACCGTCTTTGAAAAAAAGTAATTTCTCTAAAAATAAATTATTTATTTTTTGAGGATGAGAGTACTTTAAGTTCTTTCTTTACTTCTTTTTCCCTCTCTTCAAGATGTTTTAGTTGAGCCTTAAAAGCATCTTCAAGTCTTACTTTTTGTGTTGTAATTTCATCAAGCTCTTCTTGATGTTGGTTTTTCTTTAACTCCTTCATTTCACTATCGGAAATAACATATACTGGGCGATATGAAGGTGTTTCAAAAAGAAGATCAAACATTGAATACATAAGTGACCTTTGAATTAGTACAAATTTAATATCTGATAATTCTTTGAAATATGAAAGGATAAATACCGAAGATATTGATACGGCAAATACACCGAATTACGGTTTACCTAACATAACCGCATAGTATTTACCGGTCAAAATTTAAGATATGTTTTAAAGTATTAGAGAGATAATTCTAAAAATATAAATTAAGAAGAACTAAAAATGGATTTAAAAATTACTAAAACATTAGTAATACCATCCAAGGAAATTAAGTGGCGATTTTCCAGATCTTCAGGTCCTGGAGGGCAGAATGTAAATAAAATTGAAAGCAGAGTAGAGATTATTTTTAATTTAGAAGATTCAAAAGTACTAAATGATTATCAGAAAGCAATTCTCAAGATTAATTTGAAAAATAAATTAGTGAAAAATATTTTATGTTTAGCGGTTCAAGAACATAGAAACCAATTGTTAAATAGGCAGTTAGCCTTAATGAAATTTAGTTCAATCATAAAAGATGGCTTAAATAAACCATTTAAATTTAGAAAATCTACAAAACCTACTAAAGTATCGCAAAAGAAAAGAATTGATTTTAAGAAAAAACGTGGCGAATTGAAAAAAAGTAGGCGAAAAGAAAAAATATATCAAGTATGAGAAAAATAAATATTTCCCTCGTAAATTGTAATGAAAGCATATGATTAATTTAATTTCATTTTGGTTTATTGAATTCGAATAATGATTTTTGGTTAATTGACTCCAATTTTGTAGGGGTGATGCGTTTTTATAAAGATAAAGAGCCTTCTGAGAAATCTATTGCTTATATGTTTATTGAAGAAGGAATTATTATGGGAATTCATGGAGAAAATCCTCCATTAATGAAAACTAGAAAAAAAATTGTTATTGAAGAAGCAAGATTATTATGGCAAAAATTGTTAAATCAAGGTTGGCAAAAAACTAATAAAAAATGGTGAGGAAATTCAAAAATAAATTTTTTTTAATTTCAGAAAATAAATGAACCTTTAGGGTATAGCCTGGAAATTTTTTTCTGCTGTAAATATTTCTTATTTTTGATGTCTTTTTCATATCTTCTCAACATCATTATATAGTTTGTAACTCCAAAAATCACTAATAAGAAAATAAATCTTATTCCTGCCTCAAAGTTCATATGAATATTAAGCTTTATTTTAATCTGACAATTACTAATCAAAAATCAATCGGTATTTATATCTAATTAAAACGTCTAGTAAAAATCTTTTTTGATTTTACTGTATAAAAAATACATAACAAAAGTAATATTAAAATTGCACTAAAGCTTCCGATTGGGTTCGGAACATTTTGTGTAAAAGGCCCTGCTAAAAAAGAAGGTGTATTTTCTTTGAATTCTATTAATCCGTTATTTAATAAAAACCAAATGCCCACAAGTCCTCCATGAATTCCTATGCAATTCCATAAAGAACCTTTATCTCTAATTTTTACTAATGATAGAAATATCCCAAGTAAAATAAATCCCAAACGTAATCCTGCTATGTCCCAAAAGATCTCATTTGATAAATTATGAACGAAGCTAAAAATTATAGCTTGCAAAGCTATTGATATTTTTGTACCATATTCAAATATTAATTCTTCTAGTAACCAGCCTCTAAAAATTATTTCCTCTGCGAATCCAACACCTAATCCCAGTACAATAGAATTTAACAATATTATTGGCGAGAATTCACCTATCCAAGAAATATAATTTTTTTGCAATAGTGGTACCAGAATTAGAATTATTAAAAGTAAAGCAAATAGAATACCTTGAGAAAAATTGACAAAGTTTTTTAAGAATTTGTCTTTTGTTATCCCAAGAATTATCCAAGCACTTGATTTGTTTCGTTTGATATAAAACCAATATGGAAGTAAAAGGATAAAAAGTAAGAAAGTAATAATAGTACCAATTAAGGATAAATTTTGTTTTTCAAAATTAAACAATAAAAGTGGCTGAGATAAAGCCCAGCCAATGCCATAAAGAATAGGAATAAAAAATATAGTGGATAAAAATCTTGGTCTTAAAAGAAAAAAACTTCTAATTAGTATCATTACATTTTTCATTTTAATTTGAATATTAATTAACCCCAGCCTTTGCCTTTTATTATTCTAACTACTTGTTCAAAAAGTTCTAGCTTTTTCTTTTTACTATAGTTTATGTTATTTGAAAGAATAGATAAATCTTTATAAAATTGCCGAGTTATTTTATCTTCTTTGTCACTAGGCCATAGTAAGTCTGAGCCCTCTTCATATTCTTCTTTATATCTCTCTTTAATCAAATGTTTTTTTATATCGTAATAATTTAAATTTTACTTATT